>DASQHW010000521.1:0-13538 GCA_035631895.1 Acidimicrobiia bacterium
TGTCATCCGGGCGCTACCTCTCGTTCGTAGGCACGGTCGGTGCGGTGCACGGTGAATCCGAGGGACTCGTAGAGGTGCAGCGCGCCGGTGTTGTCGGCGGCGCAGAACAGTGAACCGGTGTCGACGCCCCGACGACGGACAGCGTCGAGGCCGGCGACCGCGAGCGCGCGGCCGAGGCCACTGCCCTGCATGCGCGGGTCGACCGCTATCACGAAGATCTCGCCGAGGCGGGGGTCGCGGCCGTGCGCGTCGTGGATCTTCATCCAGTTGAAGCCCGCGAGGCCTTTCGCGTCGAATGCGAGGAGGAACAACGCCGGGTCGAACCACGGTTCGGCCATGCGCCGCTCGAGCGTCTCCGCCACCCAGCCGCCCTGCTCGGCATGGTTCGCGAACGCCCGGTTGTTCACGTCGAGCCACGCCTGCTCGTCGCGGCCCGCGGTGAAGGGGCGCACTTCGGTGCCCGCGGGCCACTGCGGTTGTTCGGCGAGCGGCAGCGGCACCCGCATCTCGAACAGGTCACGGTCGGGCCGCAGGCCCACGGCACCCAATTCGGCGTCGTCTTCGGGGCGCGCGCCGAGCAGCCAGAGCACCGCTCGGCCACCACCGCGTGCCGCGATGTGCGCAAGCGCGGCGTCGAGCAGCCTTCGGCGGACGACACCGTCCCGCGCGCCGGGTACGACGCTGACCCCGAGCATCCAGTGGCGTGGAGAGACGTTGTCGCTGCGTGCGACGTGTGCGTACGCGACGTCGTCGACGTAGAAGCCCGCCGAGTCCGGCTGCGGCGCGTCGAGATCACGCCACACCGCTTCTCCGAGGGACGGGTGCCCGTCGACTGCCTGCGCCGACTCCTCGATACGGGCAACGCGTTCGCGAATTGCGCCGAACTGCTCGGGAGCAGCTGCGACCACCGGCGGAGACGTCACACGCTCGAGGGTACCGTGGCGGAGTGGCTCGTCCCCGCGGGGCCAAGGAGCGCGCGAGCGCCACCGTCGCGTTGCTGAAGGAGCGTTATCCGGTCGCGCGCTGCGCGTTGCAGCACTCGAACGCCTATGAGCTCCTCGTCGCGACGATCCTGTCCGCACAGACGACCGACGAGCGCGTCAACATGGTCACGCCCGCCCTGTTCGCGAAGTACCCGACGCCCGCGGACCTCGCGCATGCGGACCCGGGCGAGCTCGAGACGCTCATCCAGTCGACAGGCTTCTTCAGATCGAAGGCGAAGAATCTCATCGGCATGGCCGAAGCGGTCGAGTCCCGGTTCGGCGGCGAGGTTCCGGTCGAGCTCGCGGACTTGGTGACGTTGCCCGGCGTCGGTCGCAAGACGGGCAACGTCGTCCGGTCGGTGTGGTTCCACGAGCCCGGGCTGCCGGTCGACACGCATGTCACCCGCCTCGCGCGGCGGCTCAGGCTCACCAACGAGACGGACCCGGTGAAGATCGAGCACGACCTCGGCACGCTCGTGCCACCGGAGGAATGGGGCGAGCTGTCGTTGCGGCTCATCGAGCACGGCCGCAGGGTGTGTGACGCCCGCCGGCCCCGCTGCGGCGAATGCCTGCTCGCCGGCATCTGCCCATCGGCCGGAAAGATCCCGTAGGCGCGCGCACCGCCAGACGGCGCGGTCGAGGGAGCGGTCTACCCTCCGAGCTGATCGAGGAGGGCGGCTGCGCGGTCGAGCGAACGGCGCGCGGTTGCGAGCGCCCGCTCGGTGGAGAACAGCTCGGTCGCGACGGCGGAGTCCGGTGTCTCGCCGTAGCGCTCGGCCAGCTCGGTGACGCGGCGCGAGAGCTCGTCGACCTGGGTCTGGATGCTCGACAGCGTCGCGAGGTCGCTCGACGTGCTCACGCGGGGGAGTGTGCCACACCGCGCCGGGTCCTATTCCGGGAGATGCCCGGTTGGAGGCCGGTACGATCGGTGGTTCCGATGTTGGACATTGTCGACCTCCGCGGCATTCCCGGCGATCTACGCGCGGCCCTCGCGCGCCCGGTCGGCACGGGCAACGACGTCGCCCAGGTGGTCGCGGAGATCATCGGTGCGGTCCGCGCGCGCGGTGATGACGCGCTGCGTGAGCTGACGCAACGCCTGGACGGCTGCGCGCTCGACGACCTGCGGGTGCCTCCGGCAGATCTGGCCGATGCGCTGTCGCAACTGACGCCTCGACTGCGCTCCGCGCTCGAGCTCGCCCGGGATCAAATCGTCGCGTGGCACGAGGCGCAGCGCGAAAAGGAAGCGCGCCACGAGCGGCTCGGAATCGAGGTGTACGAACGCGTCATCCCGGTCGACCGGGCGGGGTGCTACGTCCCCGGCGGGCGCGCGCCGCTCGTCTCGTCGGTCCTCATGACCGCGCTGACGGCCCGTGTCGCAGGCGTGCCCGAAGTTGTGTTGTGTGTGCCGCCCGGCCGCGACGGGCGGGTCGCGAGCTCGATCCTCGCGGCCGCCGAGCTGGCCACCGTCGACGAGGTGTACAGCGTCGGCGGCGCCCAGGCGATCGCCGCGCTCGCGTACGGGACGGAGACGATCCGGCCGGTCGATGTGATCGTCGGTCCCGGAAACGCATACGTCGTCGAAGCGAAGCGCCAGGTCGTCGGCGCCGTCGGCATCGACGGCCTCGCCGGGCCCTCGGAGGTCGCGGTCGTCGCCGATGACACCGTCGACCCTGCGTGGGTCGCAGCCGACGTGCTGGCCCAGGCCGAGCACGGTCCCGGCGGCGCCGTCGCCGTCATCGTGTGGGACGAGACGGTGGCCGAGCGGGTCGAGCTCGCACTCGAGACACTGTTGTTGACGGCGACCCGCCGCGAAGAGGCTTCGTCGACGCTCGAAGCAGGAGGTCGCGTCGTGCTCGTCGAGGACGCGCCGCGTGCGATCGACGCCGCAAATGCCATCGCCCCCGAGCACCTCGAGCTGATGTGTGCAGACGCGCCGCTGCTCGTTCCGCTCGTCCGCAACGCGGGAGCCGTCTTCGTCGGCACGTACGCGCCGGCGGTGCTGGGCGACTATGTCGCGGGCACGAACCACGTCTTGCCGACGGGCGGTACGGCTCGCTTCGCGAGCGCGCTGCGCATCTCGGCCTTCCAGAAGCACGTCCACGTCGTGCACGCCGACGCCGGCGCGTTGTCGCGTGTCGCCGACGCGACGCGAGCCATCGCCGACGAAGAAGGGCTATCGGCGCACGCAGACGCGATCCGCTTGCGGCAGGAGCCGTCATGACCCGAGACGCGCCGGGGGGCCCGCGGCCGATGCCGCGCGACGACTTGCGGGAGCTCGCGGGTTATCACTCGCCCCAGGTCGACGTCGACGTGCGGCTCAACACCAACGAGAGCCCGTATCCGCCGCCGCCGGCATTCGTCGAGCGGTGGCTCGACGCCGTGCGTCAGGTCGGCCTGCACCGCTATCCCGACCGGAGCGCGAAGGAGCTGCGCGCCGCGCTCGGGCGCTTCCTCGACCAGCCTCCCGCGCGGCTGCTGTGCGGCAACGGCAGCAACGAGATCCTCCAGACGTTGCTGCTCACCTACGGTGGTCCCGGCCGGCGCGCGCTCATGTTCGAGCCGACGTACGCGCTGCACGCGCAGATCGCCCGGGGCACCGGGACGGCCATCGTCGTGGGGGAGCGGGGATCCGAGTACGAGATCGACCCCGGCGACGCGGAGGCGCTCATCGCCGAGACCGGGCCCTCGGTCGTGTTCGTGTGCTCGCCGAACAACCCGACCGGCACCGTCGAGGCGCGCGAGACCATCGAGCGGCTCGATGCCGCCGCCGCGCAGCACGGCGCGTTGCTCGTCGTCGACGAGGCGTACGGCGAGTTCGCGCCGTGGAGCGCGATCGAGCTCGTCGACGAGTCGCGGGCGGTCGTCGTCGTGCGGACGTATTCGAAGGTGTGGTCGATGGCCGCGGTGCGGCTCGGCTTCGCGGTGGCACCGACGTGGATGGTCGCCGAGCTCGAAAAGGTCCTGCTGCCGTACAACCTTTCGGTGCCGACCCAGCTTGCCGGCACGATCGCGCTCGAGTTCCGCGAGGAGATGGAGAAGCGGGTGGCGTCCCTCGTCGAGGAGCGCGGCCGGGTCTACGCCGCGCTGGCGGCGACCGACGGGATCCACGTGTGGCCCTCGGGCGCGAACTTCCTACTGTTCCGGGTCGACGGTGACGCCCACGATCTCTGGAAACGCCTCCTGGCCCACGATGTGCTCGTGCGAGACTTCTCGTCGTGGCCGCGTGTCGAAGGTTGTCTACGCGTCACGATCGGCACACCCGCCGAGAACGACGCGTTTCTCGCCGCGCTCCAGGAGGCACAGCTCGCATGAACGGCGTCAGGAAGGCGAACCAACGCAGGGAGACGCAGGAGACGACGGTCGCCGTCGCGCTCGTCGTGGACGGGAGCGGCGCCGCCAAGGTCGATACCGGCATCCCGTTCTTCGACCACATGCTCGAACAGCTCGGCAAGCACGCCGGCTTCGACCTCGTCATCGACGCCAACGGCGACCTCGGCGTCGACCTGCACCACACCGTGGAGGACGTCGGCATCGTGCTCGGTGGCACCCTGCGGGAGGCGCTGGCCGACAAGCGCGGCGTACGCCGCTTCGCGAACGCGCTCGTCCCGCTCGACGAGGCGCTCGTGCAGGTCGCCGTCGACCTCTCCGGTCGCCCCTTCCTCGTCTACGACGTCGATCCCGTCTCGGAATGGATCGGTACGTTCGACCCGCAGCTCGCGGAGGAGTTCTGGAAGGGTTTCGTCGACGGGGCCCGGCTGACGCTGCACGTGCGCAGTGTGTCCGGCAAGAACGGGCACCACGTGATCGAAGCGTCGTTCAAAGGCGTCGCGCGCGCGCTGCGCGACGCGGTGCGGATCGAAGGCTCGGACGTGCCGTCGACGAAAGGCACGTTGTCGTCGTGACGCGCATTGCGGTCGTCGACTACGGGATCGGCAACCTGCGTTCCGCCGAGAAGGCGCTGCAGCATCTGGGCGCGGACGCGCGGCTCACCGGCGACCCGGCCGTGATCGCGCGCGCCCGAGCGGTTGTGCTGCCCGGCGTCGGCGCGTTCGGCGCGTGCATGAATGCCTTGCGGAGCAGCGGTCTCGAGGGCGTGTGCAAGGAGGCCGCGACCGACGGACGTCCGTTCCTCGGGATCTGCATCGGGATGCAGATGCTGTTCGAGGGGAGCGACGAGACACCCGACGTCGCGGGTCTCGGCATCGTGCCCGGTCGCGTCACGCGGCTTCCCGGCACCGTGCGGCTGCCACAGATGGGCTGGAACACGCTCGACATCACGGCCGCCTCGAAGTGCTGCGCGAACCTGCCCGACCCGGCGTGGCTCTACTTCGTGCACACCTTCGCGCCCGAGCCCGACGACTCGATCGTCGCGGCGTGGTGCGACTACGGCCGCCGCTTCGCGGCCGCGATCGAGCACGGTGCCCTCTGGGCAACGCAGTTCCACCCGGAGAAATCGGGGGAAGTCGGCCTGCGGCTCCTCCGGAACTTCGTCGACGCCGCGGCGTGACCATGGATCTCTACCCGGCCATCGACATCCGCGACGGGAAGGTCGTGCAGTTGCAGCAGGGTGACTACGCGCGTGAGACCGTCTACAGCGCCGACCCGGTCGCGGTCGCGAGGAAGTTCGATCAAGCCGGAGTGCGGTGGATCCACGTCGTCGACCTCGACGCCGCGCGTGACGGCGGGAACCCCAACCTGGCGGTGATCGGGGCGGTGTGCGCGGCGGTGACGGCGCGCGTGCAGACGGGCGGCGGCGTTCGGTCCCTCGAAGACGCGCTGGCGCGTTTCAAAGCGGGCGTGACACGCGTCGTCATCGGCAGCGCGGCGGTCGAGCACCCGGAGCTGGTCGACGAGCTGGCCGCCTCGCACCCGGAGCGGATCGCGGTCGGCCTCGACGCGCGCGGCACCGACGTCGCGATTCACGGGTGGGCCGACGCGACCGGGGCCGATCTCGTGACGCTCGCCAAGCGTTTCGACCGGCCGGGCGTGGGAGCGCTCATCGTCACCGACATCGCTCGGGACGGGATGCTGAGCGGACCGGCTATCGATCAACTGCACCCGGTCCTCGCCGCAGTCGACGCGCCGGTGATTGCAAGCGGCGGTGTCTCGAGCGCGGACGATCTCCGCGGCCTCGCGCGGCTCGAGATCGGAGGTCGTCGACTTGCCGGCGCGATCGCCGGCACGTCGATCTACGAAGGGCGGTTCACGGTCGCCGAGGGGATCGCGGCGTGCTCGCCGTCCGCGTGATCCCTTGCCTCGACGTCGACGCGGGGCGGGTCGTGAAGGGCGTGAACTTCGTGGGCATCCGCGACGCGGGTGATCCCGTCGAGCTCGCCGCCAGGTACGACGCCGAGGGCGCCGACGAGCTGGTGTTCCTCGACATCACCGCGTCGAGCGACGCGCGGGACACGATGGTCCACGTCGTCGAGCGCGTCGCCGATCAGGTGTTCATCCCCTTCACGGTGGGCGGTGGGGTGCGGAGCGTCGACGACGCGCGCCGCATGCTGCGCGCCGGTGCCGACAAGGTCTCGTTCAACACCGCGGCCGTCAACGAACCAGAGCTCGTCCGGCGCGCCGCGCTCGAATACGGGGCGCAATGCATCGTGGTCGCGATCGACGCGCGCCGCCGGACCGGCGACGGCACGGGCGACAACCGAAGATGGGAAGTCGTGACGCACGGCGGCCGCACGCCGACGGGCATCGACGCGCTCGCGTGGGCCGAACGCGTCTGCGCGCTCGGCGCGGGTGAGATCCTGCTGACGTCGATGGACCGCGACGGCACGAAGGCCGGCTATGACATCGAGCTCCTCCAGGCCATGAGCGCCGCCGTCGACGTGCCGGTGATCGCGAGCGGCGGTGTCGGCACGCTCGAACACCTCTACGAAGGGGTGGCCGCGGGCGGTGCGAGCGCTGTGCTCGCGGCGTCGATCTTCCACTTCGGGCAGCACTCGGTCCGGGAAGCGAAGGCCTATCTCGCCGAGCGCGGCCTCCTCACCAGGCCCTGAACCGGATCGTTCCCGCAGCCGCGGAAGGCGGCTACCCTTCCACCTCACCAAGTGCCGGTCTTGGGCCCGGCACGTGTGTAGGAGGTGCCATGGCCGAGACGTACCACTTGGCAGGCGGAGGAGGGCCCGGAGTCGACGGAGTCGACGACCACTTCTTCCGCCGGTACCGCGAGCTCCTCGACGCAGAGGACAACGCCTTCGACGAGCTCGAGCATGCCTACGAGGACGGGGACCGCGCCACCTTCGAGAGCGATCTCGTTGCGTGGCGCTCGGCAATTTTGCGCCGGGAATCCTTCCTCGAGACACGCGGCCTCAAAGCCTTCGCGTTCCCCGTGCTCTAAGCCGGGTCACCGCGCTCACCGGCGAGGCCGAGCACACTGCGGGCCGTCAGCTCGACGACCCTCTCGGTGCGGCCCACGAAGAAGTGACTCGCGCCCGGAACGACTTCGACGCGCGTATGCGCCCAACCGGCGACCTCCGCCTCGATCTCCCGGGGCGCGCGGAACTCGTCGTGCTCGGCCAGCACCAGCAGCTTCGGTCGCTCGTCGGCAGCGACCGTCGAGAAGTCGCGTGCAGTGCGGAACCGCAACGGCGGCGCGATGCCGACCCAGCCCGCGATCCGTGGATCGTCGACGGTGAGCGCCATGTCGGCACCGAACGACCAGCCGACCAGCAGCCGCGGCGCGCCCGGAACCGCGATCGACGCCGCGTCGATTGCGGCGACGACATCGACAGGCTCGTCGCGCCCCTCTCCATAGGCACCGTCGCTGCCCTCGACGCCGCGGAAGTTGAACCGCAAGCATGCAACACCCTGTTTCGGCAGCGCGTCGAACAACGCGGAGATCACGATGCTGCGCATCGTTCCCCCGTATTGCGGGTGGGGATGGCAGAGCACGACAGCGGCCCGGACGTCGTCGGGGGCCGACCACTCGGCCTCGAGGGCGAGGCCGTCCGCGGTGTGCAACTTCATCAGTTCCCTGCTCACCGCACGCCGCTCACGACACGCCGACCGCGTTGCAGATGAACGCGAGGACGATGGCCTCCTCCCGCCACGCGTGGTACCGGCCCGACGGACCGCCGTGGCCTGCGCCCATCTCGGTGCGCAGCACGATGGGCTTCGCCGATGTGGACTCGGTTCGCAGCTTTGCGACCCACTTCGCAGGTTCCCAGTACTGCACGCGCGGATCGTTGAGGCCGGTCGTGACGAGCATCGCGGGATACGCCTGCTGCGACACGTTGTCGTAGGGCGAGTAGGTCTTCATCCGCGCGTACGCCTCGGGCTCACGGGGGTCGCCCCATTCCTCCCACTCCGTGATCGTGAGCGGCAACGACGCATCCAGCATCGTCGTGATCACGTCGACGAACGGCACCTCCGCGACGATGGCAGCGAACAGATCCGGCCGCATGTTCGTGACCGCGCCCATCAGCAGGCCGCCGGCACTGCCACCCCGCGCCGCGAGACGCGCGGGCGACGTGTAGTGGCGCGCGACGAGATGCTCGGCGCACGCGACGAAGTCGGTGAAGGTGTTCACCTTGTGCTCGAGCCGTCCCTGCTCGTACCACGGACGGCCCATCTCACCGCCGCCGCGCACGTGTGCGATCGCGAAGACGAAGCCGCGGTCGAGCAACGAGAGGCGCGACGCGCGGAACGCCGGATCGGTCGAATGCTCGTAGGAGCCGTAGCCGTAGAGCACGGCCGGCGCCGAGCCGTCGAGGGGGGTGTCCTTGCGATGCACGATCGAGATCGGGATGCGGGTGCCGTCCGGCGCGGTCGCCCACTCGCGCTCCGACGTGTAGGACGACGGGTCATAGCCGCCGAGGACCGGCTGGATCTTGACGATTGCGCCCTTGCGCGCCTCCATGTCGAAGTCGACGTCGGTCGACGGCGCGACGAGCGACGTGTACCCGACGCGGACCGACCGCGTCTCGAATTCCTCGTTCGGCCCGACCCAGGCGCTGTACACCGGGTCGGGGAATTCGATCTCGTGGATGTCACCGTCTTCGACCCGCATCACCGAGAGCCGGTCGAGACCCTCGGCGCGCTCGCTGAGGACGAGGTGCTCGCCGAACGCGGTGACTGCATCCAGCTTCACGTCCTCGCGATGCGGCACGAGCGGCGTCCAGTACTGACGTGCGGGATCGACGCACGGCGCGGCGACCAGCTCGAAGTTCCGGGCCGTGCCGCTCTGATTCGTCACGATGAGGAAACGGTCGCCACGCTCCTCGCTCCAGTGGTGCTCGACGTCGTACTCGTGGCCGGCCTCGCGCGGCGCGACGACGCGCGGCGGCATCTCCGGGTCGTCGGTGGGCACGAACCAGACTTCGGACGTCGTCTTGGACGAAGCCTCGATGAGCACGAATCGTCCACTTCTCGTGCGCTCCAGCCCGAGATAGAAGCGTTCGTCCTCCTCCCGGAGCACTCGCACGTCGTCGCTCGCCGGTGTACCCAGCGTGTGCCGCCACACTTCGTGCGGTCGCATCGCGTCGTCCGGCCTGACGTAGAAGCAGGTGCGCGAGTCATCTGCCCACGCGACGCCGTAGGTGACGTTCTCGACGACATCGGGAAGGTCGACGTTGGTGCGAAGGTCCCGGAAGTGCAACGTGTAGCGCTCGCCGCCGGTGACGTCCGTGGAGTACGCGAGCACATGATGATCGGGACTGACCTCGAAGGCGCCGAGCGCGAAGTACTCGCCGTCGCGCGCGAGCACGTTCTCGTCGAGGAGCAAGGCAGCCTCGTCCGGGGTGGCGCCGCGCGGGCGGCGGTAGTGCAGCACGTACTGCCGGCCTTCGAGGGTACGGGTCGTGTACTCCCATGGCCCGCTGGGCACGGGCGCCGATTCGTCGGTCTCCTGGATGCGGCTGCGGATCTCGTCGAAGATCCGGTCGCGCAACTCGCGCAGCGGCGCGAGGACGGCGTCGGCATAGGTGTTCTCGGCTTCGAGGTACGCGATCACCTCGGGGTTGTCGCGCTCGCGCAACCAGTACCAGTCATCGACCCGCTCGTCGCCGTGGATCGACAAGGTGTGCGGCCGACGGGGTGCGTCGGGCGGTCTGGGCGGGGCCATTCGGATGAGCCTAAACAAGAAGGCCCACGCAAACTGGCAGGTACGATTCGGCACGTGTCCGTGACCACGCCGATCCCGTACAGCGAGGCCGAGCTCGACGCCGTGCAATACGACGCGAGCGGTTTGGTCCCGGCCATCATCCAGGAGGCGGGCACCTCTCAGGTGCTGATGGTCGGGTGGATGAACCGGGACGCGCTGGAGCGCACCCTCTCGACCGGACGCACGTGGTTCTGGAGCCGCAGCCGCCAGGAGTACTGGTGCAAGGGCGAGACCTCGGGCGACCGCCAGTACGTGCGCGAGGCGTATTACGACTGTGACATGGATGTGTTGCTGTTCGTCGTCGAGCAGGAGGGCCGCGGCGCGTGCCACACGGGGACGCGCAGCTGTTTCTTCCGCGCCTTCGGCAGCGGCGCGACGCCCGGGCCGGTGTGACGACCCTCATCCGGCCTTCGCCCGAGGCGTTTCGTGAGCTGGCCCGCGAGTACACGGTCGTGCCGATCTGGCGCGAGGTGCTCGCGGACTTCGAGACGCCCCTGTCGGCGTTCGTCAAGCTCGTCGGCACACGTGAGGGTTTCCTGCTCGAATCGGTCGAGCACGCCGAGCGCTGGGGGCGTTTCTCGTTCCTCGGCCGGGACCCTGCGCGCACGTTCGTCACACGCGGACGCCACGTGGAATGGCTCGACGGCAACGCGCCACCCGAGGGTGTCCCCACCGACGAAGGGACGCTCGCGGTGCTCGAGGCGCTGTGCGCGCGCTACCGCGCTCCCAAGCTCCCCGAGCTCCCGCCGTTCCACGGTGGCATCGTCGGGTGGATGGGCTACGACACCGTTCGCGAGATCGAACGGTTGCCGGACGCTCCTCCCGACGATTCGGGTTTTCCGGACGCCGTGTGTTCGCTCGCCGGTCAGGTCGCCGCCTTCGATCACTTCCGTCAGCGCCTGTACCTCATCGAGAACGTGTATCCGCCGCCCGGCGCGAGCGTGGGCGAGCTGGACGCGCTCTACGAGGCCGCGGTGGCCCGCCTCGCGACCGCCGTGGAGGAGTTGGGCCAACCGCTCGCCTATCTGCCCGCGGTACCACCGGTCGAGGACCTGGGAGAGTTGCCCGAGGTACGACGCAACTTCACCGGCGACGAGTGGGAGGCTGCGGTCGAGGCGGCCAAGGAGCACATCCTCGAGGGAGACATCTTCCAGGTCGTGCTCTCGCAGCGGTTCGATCTGGTCGATGCCGTCGACCCGCTGGCGATGTATCGCGTCCTGCGTCTCGTCAACCCGTCTCCGTACATGTACGTGCTGCAACACCCCGAGGCGACGGTGGTCGGGTCGTCGCCGGAGGCCCTGGTGCAGGTACGCGACGCCCGGGTGATCAGCCGTCCGATCGCGGGGACGCGCCGCCGCGGACGGAACGAGGAGCACGATCGCCGCATGGAGGCAGAGCTGGTCGAGCACCCCAAGGAACGAGCGGAACACGTGATGCTCGTCGACCTGGCGCGCAACGATCTCGGGCGGGTCGTCCGGTACGGCACCGAACGCGTCGAGGAGCTGATGACGCTGGAGCGCTACTCGCACGTGATGCACATGACGAGTCAGGTCTCGGGCGAGCTCGCCGAGGGCAAGGGCCCGGTAGACGTCCTCCGTGCGACGTTCCCGGCGGGAACGGTGAGCGGCGCCCCCAAGGTACGCGCGATGGAGATCATCGACGAGCTCGAGCCCACCAGACGTGGGCCCTATGCGGGTGTCGTCGGCTACGTCGACTTCTCCGGCAACCTCGACACCGCGATCGCGATCCGCACGATGTTCTGGCGGGAGGGTCGTGCCACGTTGCAGGCGGGGGCCGGCATCGTCGCCGACTCCGTGCCCGCCGACGAGGCGCTGGAATGCCGGAACAAGGCCCAGGCGTTGCTCACCGCAGCAGCTGCCGCCCGTCGCCTGTTGGACCGCTGATGCCCACCGCCTTCTGCTCACCCGTCGCCCGCGATCTCGTCGTCGTGCACGGCCCCGACGCGACGAAGTTCCTGCAGAGCCTGGTGTCCCAGGACCTCGACGCGATGGCCGTCGGCGCCACCGGCCGCTCCCTGCTGCTCCAACCGCAAGGGAAGCTGATCGTCGACTTCTCCCTCGGACACCTCGAAGACGACGTGTGGTGGTGCGTGACCGAAGGCGGGTTCGGCAACACCCTTGCCGAGGGGCTGCGACGCTTCAAGATCCGCGTCAAGGTCGAGATCGAGCCCAGGGCCGTGGCGGCGCTCGCCGTCCGAGGCGAGGAGCCGCCGGCCGACACCGACGGCGTCGAGACGTTCTCCGTCGCCTGGCGTGGGGTGCCGGCATACGACGCGATCGGGCCCGGGGAAGCTGTCGATGCGCTGCGGGACCGGCTCGGGCTCCCGGTCGTCGACACGGCCGGATACGAGCGGGCCCGGATCGAGGCCGGGATCCCCCGAATGGGCGCCGACATCGACGAGCGCACCATTCCCCAAGAGGCCGGGCTCGAACAAGACGCAGTGTCGTTCACGAAGGGATGCTTCGTCGGTCAGGAGCTCGTGTGCCGGATCGACACGCGGGGCCACGTGAACCGGCTGCTCCGGAGGCTTCGCGCCGCCGGACCGATCGAAGCCGGCGTCGAGGTGTCGTACGACGGCAAGGTGGTGGGCGTCGTGACGAGCGCGGTGGGTGAGGTGGCGCTCGCGATGCTCCGGCGGGAGGTGGAGCCGGGGGCCGAGGTGCATGCCGGTGCGGTCGCTGCGGTGGTCGAGCCGGGAGCCATCGGCGCTGACTAGGCAAGATTCCAGGGGCATCCGGGTAGAGAGACACCGTGTTCGCCCTGCCGCGCGACTTCGACCGTCCGCACGCGAACGACCACGCGTACCGCCACGAGGCGATGCTCTACTCGGGCGACGACGGTTTCGTCGACGGCGTCGCGTCTTTCGTACGGGCGGGTGTTGCCGCCGGGGAGCCGATGCTCGTCGTCGTACAGGCCCACAAGATCGACATGCTGCAGGCAGCCCTCGGCGACGACGCCGCCGGGGTGCAGTTCGCCGACATGGCGGCCGTCGGCCAGAACCCTGCGCGGATCATCCCTGCGTGGCGCGAGTTCGTGGCCGACCACGCCGGCGAGGGTCGTCTCCGGGGCGTCGGTGAACCGGTGTACGTGGAGCGCAGCCCCCACGAGCTCGCCGAGTGCCACCTGCACGAGGCGCTGCTGAACGTCGCGCTCGCCGACGCGCCGTTGTCGTTGCTCTGCCCGTACGACACGGACACGCTTGGTCCGCGCGACATCGAGAAGGCGATCGACAACCATCCTTTCCTCCACGTGGACGGGCGCACGTCCGAGAATGGCCGCTTCGGCACGCCGGTCGAGTGGTTCGGCGGTGATCTCCCCGAGCCGGCGGTCGAGACCGATGCGGTGGACTTCGATCTGGAAGGGCTCTTCCTCGTCCGCAGGCTGGTCGACGACCGCGCCGGTGCATTCGGCCTCGAGCCGGAGCG
>DASQHW010000522.1:0-2547 GCA_035631895.1 Acidimicrobiia bacterium
GAGCCCGCGCGCCGGATGGTGTTGCCGAACGGCATCGACGTCGATCACTTCGCACCCGCGACACCGCGTGAGCGCAAGGAACTGCGCAAACGACTTGGCTTGGGGAGCGAGTTCGTCGCCGTCTATACGGGCCGGCTCGCGTCCGAGAAGCGACTCGATCGCGTGCTGCGCGCGTGGCCGGCGGTCACCGACGCGTCGCCGGACGCTCGGCTCCTCATCGTCGGCGACGGACCCGAAGCGGAGACATTGCGCACGCTTGCTCCGGCCCACGTCCGCTTCGAAGGCGTCACCGATGACGTATTGCCGTACTTGCAGGTCGCCGACGTGTTCGTTCTCACGTCCGACTTCGAAGGCGTGTCGTGTGCGTTGCTCGAGGCGCAGGCAGCGGGGCTCCCCGCCGTCGTCACCGATGTCGGCGCGGCGCGGAGCATCATCGACCACGGCGTGAACGGATATGTCGTGGACGTCGATGATGACGCGTCGCTCGAGAAGCATCTCGTCGTTTTCGCGTGCGACAGCGAAGCGGTACACGCAATGGGAGCAGCTGCACGAAGTGCCGCAACGACGCATTACTCCCTCGACACCGTCGTCAGCGCTCTGCGGAACGTGTACGTCGACGTGGCCGGTCAGGAGTCACCGTGCTCGCGTTGATCTTTTGGGGTTCCCTGGTCGCAATCGCGTATACGTACGTCGGCTATCCGTCGGTCGTCGGCGTGCTCGCGCGCCTCCGGCCGCCACTCGAGCCGTATCCGCCGTCAACGCCTTTCGTCACGTTGCTCATCGCCGCGTACAACGAGCAGGACACGATCGCAGCGAAGATCGAGAACAGTCTCGCGCTCGACTATCCCGCGGACCGTTTCGAGATCATCGTCGCGAGCGACGGGTCGACGGACGGCACGGCCGACATCGTGAAGACGTACGCATCGCATGGTGTGGTCTTGCAGCAGTCGCGGGCGCGTTCAGGCAAGACGGCCGCGATCAATCGCGCGATGTGCACCGCCCGGGGAGACGTCGTCGTGCTCTCGGACGCGAACAACTTGTACGACCCGGGGACGTTGCGCGCCGTCGTCGCGCCGTTCGTCGACTCGACCGTGGGGGCCGCGTGCGGCAACAAGCACATCGCCCGCGGCGACGGCGCTCTCGGGGATTCCGAAGGCGCCTACTGGAAGTACGAAGGCTGGATCAAGCGGCAGGAAACACGCCTCGGCTGCACCGTCGCCGTCCTCGGCGAGGTCTTTGCCATCCGTCGCGAGCTGTTCGAGCCGGTTCCCGACAACATCGTCAACGACGACTTCTACATCGCGATGCGGATCATCAAGCGTGGGCTTCGCGTCGTCTACGTGCCGGAAGCGATCTCTCGAGAGCGCGTCTCACCCTCGGCCGAGGACGAGATCACACGCCGGACGCGAATGGTCGCCGGTCTGTATCAGGCGCTCGTGCGACCGCGGGAGCTGATGCCGTGGAAGAAGCCCGTCGTGTGCTGGCAGCTCGTGTCGCACAAGTTCATGAGGCCGCTCGTGCCATTGTGGATGATCGCTGCGCTTGCCACGAATGTGGCCCTTGCACTGCAGACGGGCACGTCGCCATGGTTCGGCCTGCTCGCCGGCCAAGTGGTGTTCTACGCGCTCGCACTCGTCGGTCTCCAGTACCCGGCAGATGGCCGCGTCTCTCGTGCGCTGTACCTTCCCACGTTCCTCGTCGCCAGCAACCTCGCCGCGCTGCTGGGTCTCTACCGGTTCTCCACCGGACAGCAATCCACGCAGTGGACGCGTCTGCGGAGGCGAGTATGAGCCCACGACTCACGATCATCGGATATCACAATGTCGAGGCGACGCACTATTTCGACGCGCCGGCCGGACAAGGAACGCGTGGCTTTCGTCAGCAACTGCAGTTCATGCGCCGCGCGATGAACGTGATCGAGCTCGGCACCGCAGTGCGTGCGTGGGCCGAAGGACGTCAGCTTCCGATGCGCTCCGTCTGCATCACCTTCGACGACGGCTACCGCGACTCGCTCGACCTGGCTGCGCCGATGCTCGAGGAGTACTCGTTACCCGCGACGTTCTTTCTCGTGCCGGCATTCGTTTCCGGAGAATCGCATGCGTGGTGGGAACGGCTGTCGTGGTGCGTGCTGGGCGCGAGTGCGTCCGTGCTGGATTGGCGAGACCGTGTGATCCCACTGCGCGAGCGCGCATCGCGGGTCGACGTCGTGGAACAGCTCGCCGCAGGCCTGAAGATGCTGAGCCGGAGAGAACGGGAGGATGCGGTCGAGGAGATGGTCGAACAGCTCGTGCCGGTAGGACCGCCGTACAGGGAAGACCTGTTCCTCGACTGGGACCAGAGCAGGTCGCTCGTCCGGAGAGGCTTCGAAGTCGGCTCGCACTCGTATTTCCACGCGATCCTGGCCAGAGAGACGCAGGCCGAGCAGGAGCACGACCTCGCCCGCTCGAAGAAGGTGCTCGAACACGAGCTGGACGCGCCGATCGAGGGGCTTGCGTACCCCAACGGTGAACACGCCGACTTCACGACCGGGACCTCCGACGCGCTACG
>DASQHW010000523.1:0-7006 GCA_035631895.1 Acidimicrobiia bacterium
GAACAGCTCGATGGCGGTGCGTACGTGCGTGATCGTCCCCTGCATGTCGGACGCGTTGACGCAGAGCAATGCGAGTGACGCCTCGGCGTTCGCGTGTACCACGTCGCTCGCGCCCTGCGCGACGAGCTCGATGCTGGCTTCGTAGTCGCGCCGCGCCGCGACGGGATCGGTCTCCATGCAGCTCATCCCGCGGGCGTAATAGGCGAGGGCGAGTGCCGACGGCTGTCCCACCGCCGTCGCGACCTCGACTGCCTTTGCAGCCGCGTCCTGTGCCTCCTCGTGGCGACCCGCGACCGACAGGTAGATCGCAAGGATGCCGTGCACCGTATGGGCGTCGTACGGCTGGAGCCTGGGACGCGCCGCCGCATCCCTGACGCGCTGTATCGCTTCCGTCACAGCACCTCGCCCGGCGACGACGTTCGACACCGCGAGCGACGCCCACGACGCCTCGGGATCGATCGCCAGCACCTGCTGTGCGAGCGATTCGGCACCGTCGAAGTCGCCGCGATGGAAGGCGCCGTAGGCCGCGACGAGCATCACTTCCGCCCGGAACGGCGACGCGTCCGCACCGTGTACCTCCAGCGCGCGTTCCGCCCACCCGCCGATCCCGTACGAGCGCGACAGCACCGTCTCGCGTGCGATGCCGGCGAGCAGCCGGAACGCCAACTCGACGTCCGCGTCGTCGTCGCGTTCGAGCGCCCACCCGACCGCGACCCGGAGGTTGTCGATCTCGGCCGCAAGGCGAGGCCGCCATCGCAGCTCGTCGGGACCGAGCAGCAACGGACCGATGCGCTGCGCGAACTCGGAGTAGTACGCGGCGTGCCGGCGTCGGTAATGATCTGCTTCGCCTCGCGCCGTCACTTGCTCCAGCGCATACTGCCGCAGAGTCTCCAGCAACGAATAGCGCGTCGAGTCCTCCACTGGCTCGGCGACAAGCATCGACTTCGCGACCAGCTCGCCCAGCGCGTCGAGCACGTCGAACGGTTCGATCCCCGCGTCGGCCGCGACCGCTTGCGCGGCCGCCGCATCGAAGCTGCCGGCGAAGACACCGAGGCGGTCGAACACGGCGCGTTCAATCTCCGACAAGAGCGCGTACGACCAGTCGACAGTCGCTCGCAACGTGTGGTGACGTTCGACTGCGCGGCGGCGGCCTCCCGTGAGGAGCCGGAAACGCTCGTCGAGCAAGGCCGCGATGTCGCCCGGAGACATCGACGTCACGCGCGCGGCCGCGAGCTCGATCGCGAGCGGAATGCCGTCCAGACGGCGACAGATCTCGAGCACTGCGCCGGCGTTCGTCGAGTCGAGCGCGAAGCCGGACGCCGCGAGCTGTGCACGATCGACGAACAACTGCACCGCGGCCGCTGCCGCGATGTCGGCGAGCGGTGCGTCGCGTGCCGGTGTCGCGAGTGAACGCACCGCCGAGAGCTTCTCGCCCGGGATGCCGAGGCCCTCGCGGCTGGTCGCCAGGACGCGTACCGAAGGACAACCGGAGAGGACCGCGTCGACGAGCTCACTGGCTCGGTCGATCACGTGCTCGCAGTTGTCGACGACCAGGAGGAGCTCCTTGGGCCGGAGGAACTCGACGACACTCTCGAGCAGGGACATCCCCGAACGCGGCCGGGCGCCCAGCACCGTCGCGACGACGTCGACCAGCGCATCTTCCTCTTCGGCCGCCGCGAGCTCACAGAGCCACGCCCCGGCTTCGAACTCGGGGAGCATCTCGGCGGCGACCTGCACCGCCAGCCTCGTCTTGCCGACGCCACCGACTCCCGTGAGGGTCAAGAGGCGGTGTTCCCGGACGAGCTCTTCGACGACCTTCACGTCCTCGTCGCGCCCGATGAACGATGTCAGCTGCGTCGGCAGATTCGTCGGCCGGGTGTCGAGGGATCGAAGGTCGGGGAACTCGTCGGGCAATCCGTCGACGACGAGCTGATGCACCCGTTCCGGCCGCGACAGGTCGCGCAGGCGATGTTCGCCGAGATCGCGCAGCTCGACACCGTCGACGAGGGGCGCGACCGCGCCGGAGACGACGACCTGGCCGCCGTGCGCGATCGCCATGAGCCGGGCGGTGCGGTTCACCGCGGGACCGAAGTAGTCGCCGTCCCGCTCGGCGGCTTCACCCACGTGCACACCCATACGCACCGCAGGCAGCTCGCGGGCCTGGAGCGCCCGTTGCGCGTCGGCGGCCGCGCCGACTGCATCCGCGGCGCGTGCGAAGGCGACTGCGAACCCGTCCCCCCCGGTCGCGAACACGAAACCGGCGTGACGCTCGATCGCGGCGCGCAGGATCTCGTCGTGCACGGCGAGCGCGCTTCGCATCGCATCGGGGTCGGATTCCCAGAGACGCGTCGAACCCTCGATGTCGGTGAACAGGAACGTCACCGTGCCCGAAGGTCCCGCCGCCACGGCGGAGATGCTACTGAGGCAGGAAGTCGAGCAGCAGCGTGGTCACCTTCTCGGGTGCTTCCCACTGCATCCAGTGGCCGGGACCTTCGATGCGCTCGTAGCGGAACGTGTTCGACACGTACTTCCCGGAGTCGCGCATTTGCCCTTCGAGCAACGCGAAGTCGCCCGTGCTCCAGATGCCCATCGTCGGCGACTGGACCGGCGGGAGCTCGAGCGGGGGGCCGGTGAGCGCTTCCGGTGTGATCGACGCGCGGTAGTAGTTCAAGCCGGGCGTGAGCGAGCCGGTGCGCTCGAGGTCCGCGATGACGCCGTCGGCGTCGGGATGCTGCGACCACTCGCGGAAGTTCGCCCAGTTGTCCTTCGTGAGCCACTCCTCGGCGATGCCCTCGAACTGGAAGAGCAGCATGTACCACGACTTCTCGCGTTGCGCCATGCTCATGTTCGCGAACGCAGTGGGGTGCCCGACCGACATCGGCACCAGATGGTCCACGCGATCGGGCGCGAAGGCGGCGGTTGCCCACACCGTTGCCGCGCCCCAGTCGTGGCCGGCGAGGTGCGCGCGCTCGATCCCCAGGTGATCGAGGATCCCGACGATGTCGATCGCGAGCATGGGGATCGAATACGCGTCGACCTCGTCGGGCTTGGTGCTCTCGCCGTAGCCGCGCGTGTCGGGAACGATCACCTGGAAGCCGGCATCGCGAAGTGCCGGCACCATCTTCGACCACAGGCGCTTGGTGTCGGGAAAGCCGTGCACGAGCACCAGCGGCCGGCCCTCGCCTTCGACCTGCACGTCCAGCGTCACACCGTTGGTGTCGATCTTCATTGCTTCCTCCGTGCCTATGCCGCGACGATCGAAAGGAGTTGTTGACGATTCGGCGCGGGCATCTCGGCCTGCGCGGCGCGCCAGCCCGAGCCCAGCTCGACCACTTTCTCGAAGACGCCGGGTGCCGCGAGCGCATCCGCGGGCAGCTCGAGCACACCCGCGACCTTCAGGAACGCACGGAGGATGTCGGGGTCCTGGCCCGCCGCGTGCTGCAACGCCTGGGTGATCTCGAACTCCGGATCGCCGGGGTCGTATGCCTTCCCTTCGATTCCGGCGTCGATCTCGGCAAGCCGGTGCCGGTCGAACGCGAGCGTCGCGCGGTAGTACGGCTCGACGGTCCGTTGCGTCACGTCGTGCCACGCGGTCGCCAGGCCGATCGCGTCGTCGAGGGGCGCGTCGCGCAGCAGGTCGCGGAGCGCCACCGCATGCATGAAGCCGATCGAGCAACCGCGGCCGAGCGACGGATTCGTGCAGGCCCACGAGTCGGCGACCGCGAGCACACCGGTCGCAACCGGCGTGCCGTCGACGACGAACGCTCGGTGACGGTCCGCGATCTTCGCCATGATCGCGACCTCACCACCGTCGACCGGCTCCGCGTCGACCCAGTGCGCGACGAGCGGATACGAACGCCACGTGCGCATCCACGTGTCGACGTCCTTCAACGACCGCAACGCTGCATCCTTCGCGCTCGTGATGATGCCGAGGCCCCATGTGCCGTTGTCCGCCGGCAGCGTGAGGGTCGACACCGTGCCCCACGGTGTGAGGAGCCCGCACATGATCGGCGGCATCTCACCGTCGGCCGCTCGAAAGTGCCGGCCGTAGTACATGAAGCCGCTGTCCTCGAGCTCTTCTTCGGGAGGGCGGGCGCCGATCTCGGTCAGCAGCGACGGCAAGGCGGAGCGGCGACCGGTCGCGTCGACGACGAGGTCCGCGGCGATGTCCTCGCCGGCATCCGTCCGCACGCCGATGACGTGCGGCACGCCGTCGGCGGCGCTCGTGCCGCGACGAAGCGCGGCGACGGCCACACCGCGGCGGATCTGCATCCGTTGGGTTGCCTCCGCGGCGTGCACGAGCGCGGTCTCCGCGACGGGACGCCGCGCCGTGAGCGCTTCGAACTGCTCGTCACCCGGCTGCATCCCGCCGGTCATCTCGGCAGGGATCTCCGCGAACGCGTTGTAGCGGATCGCGCCCGCCTTCTCGAACTCGCGCGCTGCGTCCGGCAGCTCCGTCTCGAGCAGTGCGCGGAACCGAGGCAGGAACATGTGGATCATGCGGAACTGGTTCACGCCCCGCCGCTCCCACTGCTCCCACGCGTCGTCGGGGCCTCCGGGAGGAGGCGCCGGATCACGCTCCAGCACCGTGACGTCATGGCCGTCGCGTGCGAGCAGCATCCCGCTGGTGAGCCCCCCGACACCGGCACCGATCACAATGATGCGAGCCATCGTGCACTCCCCTCCCCGACGGGTGCGTCGACCCTATCGTCCGGGCCCTGCGTGGGGACATTCGCCGGCGAACGGCGCTTGGATCAATTTTCGCGCGCCCCACGACTAGGGTGAACCCGTCATGCGTGCATGGCGCGTGGTGCGCATCCTTCTCCCTCTGGTGATCGTTCTCGTCGTCGTCGCCGGCGTCGTCGCCGTCTTGAGTGCCCGGCCCGACCAGCAGGGAGCGAGGCGCGATGTGGAGCGCGCCTGGGCACCACTTTCCACCGACCTGACGCACCATTTCGTGGTGCTCGCCGCCGCCGACCAGAAGGTGCTCGCCCTCTCGGGACCGGTTCGCGAGCTCGCCGACGACGTGCGCCTCGCGCTCGACCAGTGGCGGGCCGCCGGGTCGCGCAAGAGCATCGAGGCGCAGGTGCGTGCCGCCAACGTGCTCGAAGCCGTCGCGCGGCGTCTCGTCGCCGCCGCGCGCGTCTCGAACCGTGTGAACACTGACGCCGCGACGAAGAGCGCCGTCGACACCTTCGCGAAGGACACGGTGGCCGGTGACCGCGTACGGGCCTTCAACGCCGCCGTTGCGACCTACGCACGGGAACGGCGCGGTCCCCTGCGCAGCGTCGTCGCGTCCTTCCTCGGCAACCACGACATCCCGGCCTTCGAGCCCGCACCGGCGTAGCTGTCACACCCGACGGTTACCGTCGGGCCCATGATCATCGATGTGGGCCTCGGCATCCTGGCTGGTGTGCTGCTGACCGCCACGGCGGTCGCCGTGGTCACGCGCTCGCGACGTGAGCACGTTCCCGGCGCCGATCCCGGCGATCTGCTCACCCGTGTCCTCGATCATCAGCTCGCATCGATGACCGACGAGCTGAGCAAGGTCGGCGAACTCGTGCGAAGCCTGGAGCGAGACCGTCACCGGGCATTCGGTGAGCTCTCCAACGAGCTCCGGCGTCAACACGAGGGCCTGAACACCCTGACCGAGCACACCCACCAGCTGCGCGAGGTGCTGTCGAGCTCGCAGGCGCGCGGGCAGTGGGGCGAACGCATGGCGGAGGACGTGCTGCGTCTCGCGGGCTTCCTCGAAGGCGTCAACTACCGCAAGCAGTCCTCGCTGCCGGGCACCGGCCGTCCGGACTACACGTTCCTGATGCCCAACGGCCTGGTGCTGCACATGGACGTGAAGTTCCCGCTCGACAACTACGTCCGCTACCTCGAGGCCGGCAACGACATCGAACGCGCCTCCCGGCGGGACCAGTTCCTGCGCGACGTCCGTGATCGCGTGAAGGAGCTGACGACGCGGGGCTACCTCGACGCGAGCGACGAGACGGTCGACTGCCTCCTGCTGTTCATCCCGAACGAATCGGTGTACGCGTTCGTGCAGGAACACGACCGCGACATCCTCGACGACGCGCTGCGCAACAAGGTCGTGCTGTGTTCGCCCCTCACGCTCTATGCGGTGCTCGCGGTGGTCCGCCAATCGGTGGACAACTTCTGCCTGGAGCGCACTTCGAACGAGATCCTTTCGCTGCTCGGGGAGTTCGCGCGGCAGTGGGAGAAGTACGCGACGCAGCTCGACCGGGTGCAGCAGCGGTTCGACGGCGTGGCCAAGGAGTACGCAGCGCTGATGACGACGCGTCATCGCGCGTTGCAGCGCCCCCTCGACAGGATCGAGTCGCTCCGCCAGGGCGAACGATCGCGGGACGGCTGCACGGACGCCAAGATCTCTCCGCTGGCCCTCGACGCATAGCCTGCGCTTCGTGACCCATGTCGCGGTATTGGGGGGCGGGCAGCTCGGGCGGATGCTCGGCCTGGCCGGGATCCCGCTCGGTTGCTCGTTCACGTTCCTCGACCCTGTCGAGGGCGCGCCGGCGGGCGCGGTCGGCGAGCTCGTGGTCGGCGCGCTCGACGACGTGAGCGCGGCCGAGCGTGCCGCCAAGGGCGCGGCCGTCGTCACCTACGAATGGGAAGGCGTGCCCGCGGAGACGGCCCGCGCCCTCGAACCCATCGCGCCGGTACGGCCGGGCCCCCGCGCGCTCGTGGTCTCGCAGGATCGGCTCGTCGAGAAGGAGATGCTGCGCGCGCTCGGCATCGCGACCGCGCGCTTTCGGCCGGTCGACGACCTGGAAGGGCTGCGCGCCGCAGTCGCCGCGCTGGGGTTCCCCTCCGTGCTGAAGACGCGTCAGGGCGGCTACGACGGGAAGGGGCAGGCGGTGCTCCGCGAGCCCGCCGACATGGACGGCGCGTGGGCCCGGCTCGGTGGCGTTCCCCTGCTCCTCGAGGCGTTCGTGCCGTTCGACCGTGAGCTGTCGATCGTCGGCGTGCGAGGGCGAGACGG
>DASQHW010000524.1:0-8672 GCA_035631895.1 Acidimicrobiia bacterium
TCGTCGCGTGCGACCCGGACAGCGCGCAGCGCTCACTGCTCGCCGAGGTGCACCGCGTGGTCGCGACGCGCGTCGACGGCCCCTACCTGACCGCCGCCGCAATGGGCAAGGACCCTTCCGACGTAGGACCGGTTGCATTCCATGTCGACGGCCGGTTCGAACATGGCCCGTGCCACGAGGTGAGCCCGGTCACGTGGATGATCCTCGCCGAGCATGCGATCACGGTGCGCGGCGACGCGCCGTCCGCGCTCGGCGTCCGGGCGGATCGCGACGCAGTGCAGGCGTTCGGCGCGGCCAATCTCGCCGGGTACTGGGCCGGATGGGCGCGTGCGATTGCCGCCGTGCTCGAAGGTGCCGCCGATGACGACACCATGGAAGCGCAGATGCTCGAGTGGGGAGTGCTCGGCGCCGCACGCGTGCACTGCGCCGCGACCACCGGCGCCGTCGTCTCGAAGCTCGATGCGGGCTCGTATGCCCTGCGCACGTTCGGAACCGAGTGGCACCACGTGATCGAGCTCGCGACGTCGAGTCGTCGCGGCGATCTCGACGAGGTGCGTGTCGGTGACCTCCGGCGTGCGTGCGCGTTCGTGCGCTCGATCAGCGGCTGACGAGAGCGGGGAGCGCTGCCGCCAACCGGTCGCGCTCGCGCTCGACGGCGCGGCGGTGCACGCGCAGGCGATCGAGATGTTGTTCGATCGTGCGCGCGGCCTCGGGCACCGGGTGCGCGCGGAGGAACGAGATGAGATCGGCGCACGACGCGTCGTCGACCAGCCATGTCACGCCCTCGATCATGCGCGCGACGAGCGGACCGCTACAGCGCGCCCGAACGGCCGTCCAGTGATCGCGCACGAACGTCCACGCTGCGGGCCCGTGCTCCCGGTTGCGCAACGTCCGCTGCAGGACGAACGGTGCGTTCTGCGGCTTCACCATGTCCGAGAGAGCGAGCTCGTCGGTGCGGAGGACGAGCTCCTCGGACGGGAAGTCGCCGAGCGCGTACAGGTACCGGAGCTGTTCCTGTGGGCCTGATCCGCTCGATCCCCGGGTTGCGCGCCGGAGGAACTCCTCGTAGTCGTCGACCGACCCGTGGCCGGCGACGATGCCGATGCACGCGGCCGCGACGTCCGCGTCGACGCCGTCCGGGCGCTCGACGATCTCGCGGGCGCGCGCAACGGTCTCGGGATCGCCCACGCACGCGCCGAGGATGTTGAGCACGATCCCCCGCAGCTGCCTGACGCGATGGTCGTCATCGGGACGGGGCTGCCATCCGAGACGCGCGGCTGCGGGCCGCACCGTGCGCGCCACGACGGCCAGATAACGCTCGAGGGCGTCACCTTCGACGAGACGCGTGCCCGCCCGCAGGTGCGCGCCGAGGACGCGCCACACGACGAGCTCCTCCTCGTCCGTGAATCGGAGGCTCGCCTCGAGGAACTCTGCGGCCGTCGCCGTGCCGGCAAGCATCGCGGCCCACAAGTCGTCCACGAGCGAGAAGCGTTCGAGCGGCTGCAACACCCCCGCGTCCAGCAATTGCTCGCGCCACGGGCTCGGGTACGCGACGCGGTAGAAGCCCTCACCGCCCGCGTTCAGCACTACGAGTGCGTCCTCCGGGACGTCCAGCTCGATCGCATCGTCGGAGAGCAGCATCGAGCGCGTCTCGACGTGGTCGCCGGCGTGCACGCGGGCGAGCACCGGTACGACATAGCGCTCGCCGTCGTGCGCTGCCTCGTCGCGCTGATACACGAAGCGCTGCTGCCGCACGCGGCCGCCGCCGGGCGTCAGCAACGGGAAGCCGGGTTGGAAGATCCACGAGTCCATGATCCGGCGTACGGGCCGGCCGGTCGCTTCTTCGAGGGCGTCCCACAGATCGGTCGTCTCGGTGTTCGCGTATTCGTAGCGCTCCAGATAGTGGCGGACGCCGGCGCGGAACGCCTCACCGCCGAGCCAGCGTTCGAGCATGCGCAGCACCGACCCGCCCTTTTGATACGTGAGCGTGTCGAACATGCCGTCGGCGTCCTCGGGCGTGCGCACCTCGTACTCGACCGTGCGCGTGCTGGGGAGCGCGTCCACTCCGAGCGCGGTTGCCCGGCCGACCGCGAAGTCGTCCCAGGTACGCCAGCGAGGCTCGTACGCGTCCGTGCCGAGATGCTCCATGAACGTGGCGAATGCCTCGTTGAGCCAGATGCCGTTCCACCACTTCATCGTCACGAGGTCGCCGAACCACATGTGCGCGATCTCGTGGACGATCGTGAGCGCGACGCCGGTCAGCTCGTCGAGGGTGACCCGGCCGGGGTCGACGAGCAGGCGGTTCTCGCGGAACGTCACGCATCCGAGGTTCTCCATCGCGCCGAACGAGAAGTCGGGGAGCGCGACAAGGTCACATTTCTCGCCGGGATAGGGGATGCCGTAGTAGTCGGTGAAGAAGCGGAGCGCGAACGCGCCGACGTCGAGCGGGAACTGTGTGAGGTGGCCACGCCCCGGCACATGTGCGACACGCACCGCCACCCCGCCCGCGTCGACCGGCGGCGTCAGCTCCAGGGGCCCGACCACCCACGCGACCAGATACGTCGACATCGGGATCGTGTCGCCGAAGGTCACGCGCGCGATGCCGTCCTGCTCGGTGCGGGAGATCTCCGGCCCGTTCGACAGCGCGAGCAGGTTCGCGCCGACCACGAGGGTGATGCCGAACACCGCCTTGAAGTCCGGTTCGTCGAAGCACGGAAACGCGGCGCGGGCGTGCGGCGCCTCGAACTGGGTCGCCGCGAGCACCCGCTCGTTGCCGTCGTCGTCGACGAACGTGCTCCGGTAGAAGCCGAGGAGGCCGGAGCTGATCTTGCCGCTGAACGAGAGCTGGAGCTCTGCCGGTCCTGCCTCGAGCGGCCGTTCGGTGGTGAGCACGATCTGCTCGAGGTCGGGCCGGCACCCGAGGTCTGCCTTCACCGACGCGCCCTGCTGGACGACGCGCTCGACCCCCACATCCAGGTCCTTGGCGTTGCACACGACCGTGTCACTCGTCTCGGTGACATCCACGGCGATCGTCACCGAGCCGGAGAACGTGCTCGACTCCAGATCAGGGGCGATCGTGAGGTCGTAGCGTTGCGGGCGGACGTGGCGCGGGAGGCGGAAGGCGTCGCTCACGGGGGGGCAGCGTACGGGCGGCCCTCGGCCGGGCCAAGTGCCGGCAGTCTGCGAGGCCGGTCAGTGTTCGTGGATCGCCGTTGTCGTACCGGACAGGATCGCATCGGCCCAGGCCACGTCCGGGCGGTCCCGCCGCCGGTTCGCCATGGAGGCCGGCACGTCGATCTCCATTCGGACGAGGGCTCCGCCGAGCGTCTTCCCGAGGCTGTCGGCGCGCAGCGATCTCGGACCACCGCCGCCGAGGGCACCCTGCATCACGAAGTTGAGCGCGCGCACGTTGGCGGCCTCGTACCGGTCGACACGACCTTGCACCATGTGGCCGAAGTGCGCCTTCACGCGCTCGGCAGTTGCTTCCGTCCGGATGAGCTCGAACGTCTCGTCGTCGTCGGCGAACAACGCGACGTTCACGACGTCGCCCTTGTCGCCGGACCGGTAGCCGCAGAGCTCACGCAACGCGAGTCGTGCCATGTCGCCTCCCATGTCATGCCTCCTCCACGACGACACGCACGTCGGCATCGACCAGCTGCTTGTCGACGAGCGTCGGCCAGATCGACAGCAGCTCGGTCGCGCTCCCGCTTCCCGCGCGGCCCGCACCGGTCATGCCGGCGGGCGGTGCCGAGAGCGTCAGCGGTACCATCTCGCGTCCGACGAGGCCTGCGGTGCGCTGGTCTTCGCAACGCCACGCGACGCGCAACACGCACTCCGGCGGCTCGCACGTGTCGCTCGGGTGCACCGGCACGGTCGCACCTCCCAGCGCGTCGACGCCCCAGTACTCGACGCACCACTCGTCGATCCGCAGCCCGGCCATCTCCACGCGCTTCATGAGGATCGCGGCGGTGGCTTTGGCCTTCTCGTACGCGTCGGGCCAGGAGAACGCGACCCTGGCCTCGCCCGCCCAGCCCGCGTGCGACGCGAGCAGGAGCTTGTAGGTGTCGGTCGCGGGCCGGCCGCGCACCCCGGTGATGCGCACACGATCCTGCGGCAGGTCCTCGAAGTGGGCGGACGTGAAGTCGGCGACGACATCCGGCGCGAGGTACCGGGCCGGGTCGTGCACCTCGTACAGCAGCTGATGGCGCAGCGTGTCGGTGCTCACGCGCCCGCCCGATCCGGCCGGCTTGGAGATGACCGCCGTGCCGTCGGGTTCGACCGTGGCGATCGGGTAGGGCAGGTCCCACGGGTGCGGGAGCGCCCACCAGTCACCCGAATAGTTGCCACCCAGGCTCTGGCCGGAACACTCGAGGAGGTGACCGACCAGGATGCCCGCCGCGAGCCGGTCCCAGTCGTCCCACTGCCACCCGTGCGCGTGTGCGCACGCGGCGAGGAACAACGACGCGTCGGCGACACGCCCGGTGATCACCACGTCGGCGCCGCCGGCGAGCGCGTCGACGATCGGCCGTGCGCCGAGGTACGCGGACGCGAACAGCGCGGGCCCGGGGAACTGCGAGAACGGTTCGCCGGTGTCGAGGTGCGCGAACGCCTGGCCGTGCTCGTGGTGCAACTTCGGGAGGCGTGCCATCACGTCGTCGCCGACCACGGTGGCGATCTTGATGCCGGTGACGCCGAGCTGCCGCGCGGTGTCGATGGCGGCGCGCCCGGCGGCGGTGGGATTGATGCCCCCTGCGTTCGTGATCACCTTCGTCCGGCCGGCGGCGACGAACGGCAGCGCCCGAGCGAGGTACAGCGGAAGGTCCCGCGTGTACCCGCGTGCTTCGTCCCGTTGCCGGTCCTTCTGCAGGATCGCGAGCGTCAACTCCGCGAGCGCCTCGAGGCAGAGGTAATCAACACCTTCGGCGAGGAGCGCGTCGACGGCCGCGGGGGTGTCGCCGTAGAAGCCCTGACCTCCCGCAATCGTGGTGCTGTCAGGCATGCACGGGCGGGATTCGGTCGGCCCACGGCCGCGCCTGCTCGAGCTGCGACGCGACACGAACGAGCAGGTCCTCACGTCCGTATGCGGCTTGCAGCTGCGAGCCGATCGGGAGCCCAGCGGTGTTCCAGTACAACGGCAACGAGATCGCGGGCTGGCCCGTCATGTTGCCGAGCGGCGTGAACGGCACGAACGTGGCCGCGCGCATGAATCCGAGCATCGGGTCGTCGGGCGTCTGGAACGTGCCGAGCGGCACCGGCGGCTGTCCGAGGGTCGGGGTGAGCAGGAGGTCGAAGCCGGAGGCGTGCCACTCCGCCACCTTGCGCCCGAGCTCCACGGCGGCGTGCTCGGCATCGACGTAGTCCGGCGCGGTCACGGATCGTCCGAGCTCGGCAAGCGTCCATGTGAGCGGTTCGACGTCCTCGGCGGTGATCTCGCGACCGATCTTCCGCTCCCAGTAGCGGATCGTGTACACGAGATTCGCGGCCCAGAGCACCGTGAAGTGGTTGACCATGGCGCCGTCCACGAGGGCGGCGGGGAACGCCTCCTCGACGGTGTGGCCGAGCGATTCGAGCAGCGCTGCCGTCTCGCATGCGGCCGCGACGCAGTCGGGGTGTACCTCACCGGTTTGCAGCGGGTTGTGGGTGAGCAGCCCGATGCGCAGCTTGCCCGGCGACGCGCCGACTTCTTCCGCGTATGGACGCGCCGGCGCGGGCGCGCGCACGGTGTCGCCGGTCGCACCGCCCTGCAAGACGTCGAGCAGGCCTGCGGTGTCGCGCACGCTGCGCGTCACGCACAGCTCGACGGGAAGGAGATCGTCGATCACGCTGAAGTCGGGCATCAGGGACGTGCGACCACGCGACGGCTTCAGGCCCACGAGGCCGCAACAGCTCGCAGGGATGCGGATCGAACCACCGCCGTCGTTCGCGTGGCCGACCGGCACGATGCCGGACGACACCGCCGCGGCCGAACCACCACTCGAGCCGCCGGTCGTGCGTCCCGTGTCCCAAGGGTTGCGAGTCGGCCCGTACGCGAGTGGCTCGGTCGTGGGCACCAGACCGAACTCCGGTGTGTTCGTGCGGCCGATGCACACGAAACCGGCGTCCAGGTACCGCTGTGCGAGCGCGTCGGTGTGGTCGGAGCGCCAGTGCGCGTCGCGCAGGAACTTGCTGCCTTCGTGGAGGGGGTCACCCTCGACCGCGGCGAACAAGTCCTTCAACACGAGCGGCACGCCGCGGAACGGGCCGTCGGGCAGTGAACCGCGTGCCTGCACGCGCGCCCGTTCGTACAGCGGGTGGATGATCGCGTTCAGCTCACCGTTGAGCTTCTCCGCACGTACGATCGCGTCGTCGATCAGCTCGAGCGGCGACGCATCCCCGCTGCGGACGAGCTCGGCTTGTGCGGTCGCGTCGAGGTATGTGTCGGCCATCATCTCTCCTTTTCACACAGCTCGCGACGCATGCCTGTCACGCATACAGCGGCGGCCGGCGATCTGCCCACGGTTGGGCCTGTTCGATCTGGGCGGCGAGCCGTACGAGAACGTCCTCCCGGTACGGCGCGCCCACGAGCTGCACACCGACCGGCAGTCCCGTGGGCGTCCAGTGGACCGGGACCGAGGCCGCCGGCTGGCCGGTGATGTTGAAGGGAGCCGTGAAGATCGCGAACGGCAGCAGTCGCGAGCCGTTGGTCTCCGGGCGGATGAGGTCGCCGAGCTCGGGCGGGGGTTCGGCGCACGTCGGCGTGAGCAGCACGTCGAAGCCCTCGTCGAGCCACCAGGCCGTCGCACGACGCGTCCCCGCGTGCATCTTGGACAGGGTGCGCACGTAGTTGCCGGCGTCGAGCGTCGCGGCGCCCTCGAAGGTGGCCCACGTCGACGGCTCCATGTCGTCGGGGGTGACGGGCCGGCCGATCTCGGCTTCGATCGCGAGCATGTCGGCGCGCAGCGACGACATCATCACCGCACCGAACGTCTCGAGCGCGGTGCTGTCGTCGAGCGCGGACGGCGCGGCGTCGACGACCGTGTGACCGAGAGACTCGAGCATTGCCGCCGCCTTGTCGACGGCAGTGACGCATTCGGCGTCGACATCCGCGAGACCGAGCGGCGCGACTGTTCGAACACCGATGCGAAGCTTGCCGGGAGGTGCGCCCGGCTCGGCGGCGTAGGCGCGCGCGGGCGGCGGCGCGGTGTACCAGTCGCCGGTCATGTAGCCCTGCAGCACGTCCAGCACCGCGGCGCTGTCGCGCACGCTGTGCGTGACGACGTGCCGCATCACGAGACCGGCCCACGCCTCGCTCTCCTCGGGACCGAGCGAGATGCGGCCCCGGGAGGGCTTCAGCCCGAAGAGGCCGCAGTGGCTCGCGGGAATGCGGATCGAGCCGCCGCCGTCACCCGCGTGCGCGAGCGGCACCATGCCGCTGGCGACCGCGGCGCCCGAGCCACCGCTCGAACCGCCGACACTGCGCCCCGGGTCCCACGGGTTGCGCGTCGGTCCGTAGGCCTGCGGCTCCGTTGTCGTCATCAGACCGAATTCGGGGGTGTTCGTCTTGCCGACGATCACGAACCCCGCGGACTCCAGCTTCTCGAACAGGTAGCTCGTCGTCGACGCGACGTTGCGGCGTTCCTTCAGCATCTTGTTGCCGGCGTGATACGGCGCGCCGGCGAGTGTGCCGTCGAGGTCCTTCACGACGATCGGCACGCCGCGGAACGGGCCGTCGGGAAGACCGGAGCTCGCCGCGGCGCGTGCCCTGTCGAACAGGGGATGGATCACCGCGTTCACATCGCCGTTGAGCTTCTCGATGCGCGCGATCGCGGCGTCGACGAGCTCGAGCGGTGACGCGCCGCCGTTTTGCACGAGCTCGGCCTGGGCGGTCGCGTCGAGCGCGGCGAGGTCGGTCATGGCGGCACGGTAGCCCGGCGTCCGCGACCGGCGCGAGTGCGCACCGCAGATTTCGGCCGCGGTCTCAGCAGTCCCAACCGCGCAGATCCACGGGCCATCGGTCGACGACCTGCGCAGCCAGGCCGGGACCGTCCGCGACGTGCAGCCGCTCGTGGAGCGCAACCGTGGGGTCGACGTGGGCGGGCCACACGAGGACACGGTCACCGACGCCCACGGTCGTGTTCGACGCGAACGTGAGGTGCTCGTCCGAGCAGAACCAGACAGTGCCGTCCTCCACGGTCGGGTTGCCGTGGTCCATGCTGTGCGCCTTCAGCCCACAGTCTGCGACGGCCCAATGATCGCCGGCGTGTATCACCGTCGCTGCGATCACGAGCGCGGGCCGGAACGGCAGGCCCAGCTTCGAGTACGCGGTGTCCATCAACGCATAGGAGCCGGCCTGGATCTCTGTCGCGACGGTGTTGACGTCGTAGGTGCCCGTGCCGCCCGCCGACACCACGTCGCCGCCCACGGCGGCGTGCGCGGCGAGCAACTGCTCCATCGCGGCGTCCGTCTTGGCCGTACGCTCGCTGCGGTCCTCGAGACCCACGACGTGGCCCTCGTATCCCATGACACCTCGCACGGTGAGCCCCCGCTCGTGGGCGCGCCCCGCGACACGGCCCGCGTCGCCGGGCGCACAGCGGCTGCGAGGCATGCCGACGTTCACGTCGACCAGCACCTCGCGAAGGCCGTTCGCCGCGGCCGCATCGACCGGTGGGTCGCTGTCGACAGCGACCGTGACC
>DASQHW010000525.1:0-3260 GCA_035631895.1 Acidimicrobiia bacterium
TGGACGAGGGCGCGACGGCAGCGTGGTCGAGGTACCGAACGACGAGCTGCACCGCATCATCGGCAGGGATCCCGAGGCGCTGCGCGAGCGCGACCAATTCGAGTGGATCCGTCCCCGCTGGAGGTGGCATCACTGCCATCGTCTTCCTTCGTGCCCTCGAACGGGTGGATGCTCGACCGAGGCACAGGATTCGGCCGGGGCGACCCCTTCAGCGGAAACGGGTGACCAGCTCGCGGGCGTAATACTGCGGCCACGGGTCGGCCGCCCGCGTGGCCGTGTACTGCTTGTCGAGGTCGACCAAGACGTAGACGAGCTCACTGCGAACCGGTGTCGTGCCGAGGAGTGCGGGAAGCTCGGAGAGCTTCAACAACCAGTCCGCATACCACGACGCCCAGTCGTCGTCGGCGCCGTCGGTGATGCGGTACACGCGGTGGTGCGTCTCGGCGACCTCGTCGAGGAGGTTCGCGATCCGTTCGGTGTCGTCCACCGCATCGACGCTACCCATCTGCAAGGGCCCCGTGTAGCGTCGCAAACGTGGCGGATGCGACGAGCCAGAGCCGGGCCGCGCTAGACGCGCTCCTCGACACGGTGCGCGAAACGGCGGACCGCTTCGCAGGCCCCGAGTGGGGATTGACGACGCCCGACGACACCGCGGGCGCACTTCGATTGGTCGCGAATCTCCTCGAGGGCGGACTCGTGGGCCATTTCGACGACGACCCGCGCCAGCCGGTGTTCCGGCAGATCGTGACGTCGACGCGCAAGAGCCTCGGCGACAACGCCGACGCGATCTACTTCGACGCCGCGGTCTCACCGGAATACTCCTACCGCGTGCGGGGGCGTACTGCCGGCGCGGTGTATGTGTCGTTCACAGTCGAAGCAGGCGCGGCCGATGGCAGCTTCCCGGAACGCACCGCCGGCGTCCTGAACGACACACAGTTCGACGTCGACGCCGCCGGTCGCTTCGAGCTCTACCTCGGCGGGTCGCCGCGCGACGGGAACTGGATGGCGCTGGAACCGGGTGCGTCGCGTATCACGACGCGCCACTACTGGGAACGGGAGCGCTCACCCGGTATCCCGCCGATCCCCGACGTCGCGCTCGAGATCGACGTGCTCGAGGACCTGCCCCCCTTGCCACCTCCTTCGGACGCATCGGTGGCGGCCGGGTTCCGGCGTGTGGAGCGCTATCTGCGCTCTCGTTCGCTGGAGCAGCCGAAGCCGGGCGAGGGCGACCAGCCGGCTTTCGTCTCGCGGGAGCCGAACGCGTTCCCACAGCCGGTGACGCCCGGCAATCACGCGCTGGCGGCGTTCGATGCCGCGTACAGCATGGCGCCGTACGTGCTCGGGCCCGACGAAGCGCTCGTGATCACCGCTCGGTGGCCGGAATGCCGGTGCGCCAACGTGACGCTCTGGAACCGACACCTGCAGACGTACGACTATGCACACCGGCGCGTGTCGTTGAATCGCGCGCAGACGACCCTCGATCCGGACGGGTCGTTCCGGACGGTCATCGCGCACCGCGATCCGGGCGTACCGAACTGGCTCGACACAGAAGGCCGCCCGTTCGGCATGGTGTTCTGGCGCTACATACTCCCGGTCGGCGAGATCGAGACTCCGCAGGCAAAGGTCGTCAAGCTGACCGATTTGTAGATGCGTCGCGGGAGTCACTCCTCGGCGATGCCGTAATGGGCGACGTAGTGCTCGAACGTCGTGCGCACCGACGCTTCGTCGAGGCCGACGTCCCCGAGCGAGTAGGTGTGCGCGCCGTGCTTGCCCTGCGGCTTGGTCTCCAGATACGCCTTGATCACTTCGTCGTGGCCGGCCGGCCAATCGAGCGCCAGCTGCTCGTACGTCCGGCGCAACGACGCGACCGGCTCGCGCATCAGGTCGACGAAATGTGAATCGACGATCCGCTCGTCCGGGATCGTTCCTCCCGCGCGCTCGGCGATCGTGTTGTCGAGGAACATCTGGTATGTCGCCTGCATGATCGGCGCGAGCGCGGCGACATCGACCGCGTCGCTGCGCATGAACCGCACTGCCGACAGAATGCTCACCAACGACGCGAGGAACTTGCGCGGGTCTCGATGCGTGTGGACCACGCGCGCGTCGGGATATTCGGCGAACAGCGCGGGCAGCGTCGACACATGAAACGGCGACTTCAACAGCCATGTGCGGGATGAGGACTGCGGCCGTTCGTGCGCGAACGTCTGCAACATGCGGCGGTGCAGCCGGTACACGCGGCCGAGGGTCTCGAGGTGCTCGAGCTGCCAGCCCGTGAAGGTAGGCGTGTCGTAGATCATCCCCCAGTAGGGACCGGAGAAGTCGTACATCAAGAAATGCACGCACTCGCACGGCAGGTTGCTCGCGAGCTCGTGCATGGTCATGAACTCGGGATGGATGTCCGCCCAGAGCTCCTGCTCCGACTCCGACAACGTGAGCCGGCGGTCGACGGTACCCATCGAGCGCAGCGGGTACAGCGCCTCGTAGGCGATCGGCGCGCGCAGCTGCTCGTCGAGCGCGAGCAGCTCGAGCAGGATCGTCGTGCCGGTGCGGGGCGGGCCGACCACGAACACCGGCGCGTCGACCGGTGTCCCGGCGATCGTCGGGGACGCATGCCACGCGTCCTGCAGGCGCAGCCACGTCTGCAGCACGCGCAGGACTTCGCTGCGAGTGAGCACGCGCCCGAGCAGGTGCAGGTTCGACTCTGTGTCGATGGACGCGAGCTGACGTTCGTAGGTCTCGGTCCAGCCCGGGAACTCGGCTTCCCCGAGATCGTCCAGGCCGGTGCTCGACCGGGCGAGCGCGAGCAGCTCTTGCGGATCGAGGCCGACGAGATGCCGTGGGTCGCCGACCGCGTCACCGAACAGGTTCAGCCGCCGGACCCAGTCAGGGTGCGTCAGCTCTCTCACACGGCGACCCTACGGCCTCGAGAACGCGACGTGCGAAGGTCGCACTGCATGGTCGATCCGGTACGGGACGAGGCGGCCCGCGTCAGGCGACGGCTGCGCTCCGGCCGGCGCGATCGAGGACGTCGGCAAGCTGATCGACCGCGAACACCAGGTCGCGTTCGGCGATCACGATCGGAGGCGCGAGCCGGATGGTGTGCTCGTGTGCATCTCTGGCCAGCACGCCACGGTCGAGGAGCAGCTCACAGACGCGTCGCGCCGGCACCGTCGGGTCCGCCACGTCTACGCCTGCCCACAAGCCGTGCACGCGTGCCGCGCGGGCGCCCCGACCTACGAGCGCGCCGAGCGACTCGGCGA
>DASQHW010000526.1:0-3795 GCA_035631895.1 Acidimicrobiia bacterium
CTCGAACGCGTCGCGTTGTGCACGCACGACATGGGTGACACGGTCGGCGGTGAGCTACTTGCCCGCGACCTCGACGGCTCGCTGCCGTTCGGTATCAGCCGGAGGGTGCTGACGAACGGGTCGATCTATCTCGGGCTCGCACACCTCACCACCGGTCAGCAGCTCCTTCTACAGCTCGACGACGCCGCGACGGATGCGATCTCGGCCGAGGGATTCACTGCCGGCGTGGCGCTCACCTTCTCACCTGCTCACCCCGCCACGCGTGAGGAGCTCGAACTGCAGTGGGCGGCAATGGCCGAGGCCGACGGGCACCGGCTGCTCCCACGCTTGATCCGCTACATCGAGGATCGCAGGTTGCGCGAGGCGCGCTACACGGGTGCGATCGAGCGGCATGCGTCGCCAATCGGCGTCGTCTGGGGCATGCAGGATCCGGTCGCCGTCGCGCCGATGGTCGACCGCTTGCTCGCGGCGCGCCCCGGCACACCGTTCATCGCCCTCGACGATGCCGGGCACTACCCGATGATCGAGATTCCCGAGCAGTTCGCACGCGCGCTGACCGGTCTGTTGCAGTGACGTTCGGTGCGCACGGTCCCATGATCGCAGGCCGGTGAGACACTGTCCGCGAATTCGCAAGTCGCGATTGCTGCATTTTCAGCGATCGCGGGGCGCTGAGGCACCGTCCGCGAGATCGCAAGTCGCGATTGCTGCATTTTCAGCGATCGCGTGGAACCACCAGCGGCTGCCGGGCCCTCGCGATCACTGCGGCGCACCACGCCGTGGTGCGCGATCGCTGATTCTTCAGCGATCGCGGAATCCCGAATTGAGAGGTTTGTGACCCGACGCCGCGTTCGGCCGACGGGCTCACTAGGGTTGTGGCGCTCGTGCCGCCGGCGAGATGCACCAAGTGCGGGAATCCGGCAGATCGCAGATACGTTCGAAGCGCCGTACGCAGCTCGATGCGCAGGAGCACGACGAAGACATGAGGCTGTTCAGTTTTCCCGACCCGGTCAACGAGACGTCGGCCCGCCTCGTCGCGGGCGGCGTCCTCATCATGTCGGTCACGGCAATCGTGTTCCGTCAGCACTGGCTCGTGTACGTGCTTGCATACGGTTTCATTGCCCGTGTGCTGACCGGACCGACATTGAGCCCTCTCGGTCTCGCAGCGACACGGATCATCACGCCGCGCCTGCGCGTGCGGCACAACTACGTTCCCGGGCCGCCGAAGCGCTTCGCTCAGGCAATCGGCGCGACGCTTTCCGTCGCCGCGGTGCTCGCCATCGTCGTTTGGCAAGAGCCCATCGCTGCATATTTCTTCGTCGGACTGATCGCGGTCGCGGCGACGCTCGAATCGGCGTTCGCGCTCTGTCTCGGCTGCAAGTTGTTCGCACTCCTCATGCGAATCGGCGTCATACCCGAATCGGTGTGCGAACGGTGCAACAACTTGCAGCTCGGCGCCCCCTCGCCCAACCGTTAGCGCAACGGTCGGTATCTCAGGAACAGATAGTCGCCGTCCTCGCAGATCGAATGCAGGTGAAGCCTGCCGAGATCGTCGAGCGTCGAGCCTGCGAGGATCCGCTTCGCATCGCCACTTGCGAGGAGAGGCGCCAACGTCAGGCACAGCTCGTCGAGCACGCCCGCTCGTGCGAGCAGTCCGTTGAGCGTCGGGCCACCCTCGGCAAGCAAGGTGCGTGCGCCACGCGCGCCGAGCTCGTGGAGCGCGAGCGCGAGGTCGACGTCGTGCCCGCCGGCGACGATGACATCCGCGACCTCGGCCGCCCGCGCACGATCGGCAACCGGCGCATCAGCCACCGTGACGACGACCGGCCGCTCCGTCGCAGACGAGAAGAACGGCGTGGACCAGTCCAGCCGACAGCTTCGCGAGACGACGGCGATCGGAGGAACAGGCGTCTGACCGCGCTCCGCACGCGCGTCCTGCATCGCCGCGGGCAGCACCGCTGGTCCGTAGTGCTCCGCTCGCATCGTTCCTGCCGCGACGAGGACGACGTCGGCGAACGAGCGCAGGACGGCGAACAGCGCCTTGTCGGCGGCGCCGCCGAGCGCGCCCGACACGCCGCCCCACGATGTCCCGCCGTCGACGCTGACGATCATGTTGAGCCGAACGGACGGCCGCGAGGTGTTCTCGGGCAGGTCGGCATACACCTCGAGCGGGTCGATCTCGTCGATCGCGTCGGGGAAGAGCATCCGCATCGCGTCAGCTTCCCCTTCCGGATGGCCGTTCGGTCAAGTCATTCCGTCCAGCATGCGTGGCGCAGTGCCCGAGAACGCCCCGGCCACCCATGTCCGGCACGGCCCGGGTGGCATGATGCGGCGATGACCGACCAACCGTGGGACGGCGACGCGTGCGGGCTCGTCGACGCATACCGCCGCGGTGAACGGTCGCCGCGTGAAGAGCTCGCGGCGACCCTGACCGCGATCGAGCGCAGCGATCTCAACGCGTTCTCGTTCATCGACGCCGAGCGCGCCTTGCAGGCAGCGGCGCACGCCGACGTCACCAAGCCGTTCGGAGGCGTGCCCGTCGGCATCAAGGAGCTCGACTTCGTCGCGGGGTGGCCGGCGACCGAGGCATCGGTGATCTTCGAGGACCGCATCTCGGCGTACACGAGCACGATGGTCTCGCGGTTGCTCGACCCGGGCGGGGCGGTTCCGGTGGGGCTCACCGCGGCGAGCGAGTTCGGTGGCCTCAATGTCAGTGTGTCGAAGCTCAACGGCGTGACGCACAATCCGTGGCGACATGGTCGAACCGCGGGGGGCTCGTCCGGCGGCAGTGCGTCCGCAGTCGCCGGTGGTCTCGTGACGCTGGCGACGGGTGGCGACGGCGGGGGATCGATCCGGATTCCCGCCGGTTACACCGGGCTCGTCGGCATGAAGGGTACGTACGGACGGATTCCTCGCGGCCCGAACGTGTTCTTCCGTCCCGGCACCGTCGTGCTCGGGTGTCTCGCTCGCTCGACGCGTGACGCGGCGCGCTACTACGACGTGTGCGCTGGATTCGACGTGCACGACCCGACGAGCCTTCCGGCCGCCGGCCCGTGGGAGCGCGCGCTCGGCACACACGACCTCGCCGGTCGCAAGGTTGCGGTGCTCCCCGCGCTGGCCGGTGTCACGTTGGAGCCGGGTGTCGAGGAGAAGCTCCGCGAGTCGGCCGCGGAATTGATCGCGGCGGCGGGCATGGTCGAGGTCGATCTTCGCCTGGACGTCCCGAATCTCGCGGCGCAATGGATGATGGGGAACCTCGCGACATTGCTCGCCGAGCTGGATGAGGCGTGGCCGCGCCGGGCCGGCGAGCTCACCGACGAGGTCGCAACGGGTCTGGTGCTCTCGCAGTCGATGTACAACCTGCACACCGCCGCCGTTGCCGAGGCGCAGCGCGTGCGCGCGTACGAAGCGATGGCGAACGCGTTCGAAGAGGTCGACTTCATCATCGCGGCGACGAATCCCGGGCCGGCCTTCGCGGCCGACTCGCCGATGAGCTCGCCCTCGGCGAGCTTCGTCGACTGGGCGAGGTCCAGCGCGGTCGCACGGAGCGGCTTCCGGGCGGTCATGGCCGGCATCCGTGTCGCGGGCGGCGTCTTCCCGAGGCTGCCGTCCGCGATCCTCGACATCGGCGCCGCGCGCTTCCCCGACCTCGTCCGCATGGGCGCACTCACGATCATCTCCAACATCTACGGGAACCCGGCGGTGTCCATACCCGGCGGATCGGTCGACGGTCTGCCCGTCGGTATGCAGGTGCTTGCCCGTCACCACGCCGACGCGCTGCTGTTCGACGTCGCGCTC
>DASQHW010000527.1:0-1872 GCA_035631895.1 Acidimicrobiia bacterium
CCCGGGCCTCGTCCCCCGCAATTGCTCGTCGAGCTCCGGCACCACCATTCCCGAACCGACGCGGTACAAGAAGTCGTTCGCGGTGAGACCCTCGACGGGCTCGCCGTCCGAAGTCCCCGTGATGTCGATCGTCGCATACGAGTCATCCACCAACGGATGCTCCGAGTCCGCGAGATCGGCGAACCGCTCACGCAATGCGTCGATCTGCTTTTCGACATCGTCGTCACCGACGGCCTGGTTCGGGAGCTCGACGCGCAGCTCGTCGTAGCCGACCAGGCGAACCTGCGGTCGTATCTCGACGACGGCGTCGAACTCGACGTCGCCCTCGTCCTGGCCCGCGGTCAGCTTGATCTCGGGCGGCGCGATCACGTCGACGTCGTGCTCGGTGACCGCGTCGACGTAGTACTGCGGCAACGCATCTTCGAGCGCCTGGCCGCGCGCGATGTCGCTGCCGAGTCGCGCTTCCAGCAGCTTCCGCGGCGCCTTCCCCGGCCGAAAGCCCGGGATGCGTACCTGGCCTGCGAGCTTGCGGAATGCCGCGTCGACCGCCTTGTCGAACTCGTCGGCGGGCACGCGCACGTGCAGCTTGACCTTGCTCACCAGGCTCGGCGTGCTCGTGCTCGCGTCCTCGGGGTCTTCTTCGCTCTGGACGGGCTCGACCGTGCTCTGCATAAGGGAGAGATGAGTGTAGGGGAGGAGAGGGCGTCCACCGGTTCTCACGGTCGCTCGCGATCGCGAACGCCGTCGCACGGCGGCCCTCGGCAAGGAACCGGGGAAACCCGGCGGGCGTACCATCGACGCGGTGACCACGGATCGCGGGCTCACGCACGTGGCGCTGGCCGTCACCGATCTCGACGCAAGCCTCGCGTTCTACGAGCGGTACGCGTCGATGCAAGTCGTCCACCGGCGCACGGATCCGGGCGGCGGCAACTCGGTCGCGTGGATCAGCGACCTCACCAGGCCCTTCGTCGTGGTCCTGATCGAGGTGGACGCCGTCGACCAGCGGCTCGGTGGCGTGTACGGCCATCTCGGCCTCGGCGTCGACGCGCGGGAGGAGGTCGACCGGCGCTGCGCGGACGCCAAGCATGCGGGGTACGCGGTGTTCGGTCCGATCGACTCGGGGCCGCCGGTGGGCTACTGGGGCTACATCGTCGATCCCGACGGCCACAACCTCGAGCTCTCGTTCGGTCAGGAAGTCGGGCTGACCGTCGAGCACGCGCGGTGATCGATCTCCGCGATCGTGTCGCGGTCGTCACCGGTGCAGGCCGTGGCATCGGACGCGCGTATGCGCTGCGGTTCGCGGCATACGGCGCGCGCGTGATCGTGAACGACGCAGGGCTGTCGACCGAGGGCGGCCCGACCGACGAAGACCCCGCCCGCGACGTAGTGCACGAGATCGCGGAGCAGGGCGGCGAGGCGGTTGCGCACCGCGGCGACATCGGCGACGCCGCGGTCGGCGACGCGGTCGTACAGCGCGCGCTCGACACATGGGGTCGCCTCGACATCGTCGTCAACAACGCCGGGTTCGGTCGTCCGCGCATGGTGTTCAACCTGGGTGACGACGAGTGGGACGACGTGATCCGCGTGCACCTGCGCGGCACGTTCGTGGTCTCGCGCCCGGCGTGCAGGTACTGGCGCGCGCAGGCCAAGCAGCACGGTGCTACCTACGGGCGCCTGATCAACACTGCGACCGGCCTCTTGATCTACGGCGGGGCGGGACAGTCGAACTACGTTGCCGCCAAAGCGGGAGTGCAGGCGTTCACCGAGGCGGTCGCAACCGAGATGGCACCGTACGGCGTGACTGCAAACACGATCATGCCGGGCGCGAACACACGGCTCGCGCAGATCGGATGGCGGATGGCGCGCCAGGAA
>DASQHW010000528.1:0-8472 GCA_035631895.1 Acidimicrobiia bacterium
TCGCGCCCTGACCGGAGCGGTGCCCCGGTCGTCGCGTTCTCAGCACGACGTATAGGCGGGCGTGTGGCGCAGTTGGTCGAGGTAAACCGGCGTGAGGTGCGCAGCGCGAGCCGGCGGTGGAACGCCTATGGAACTCGCAAAGAATCTGGTCCCGGCATCGATCGTGCCCCAGGCGTCGACCGGCCCACCGCCGCGAGGGATATTCCCATTTGTCCGACCGCGTATCGTGGGTCACGTGCTCGAGGAAATCACGCGGAACAAGCGGCGGAGTGTGCTCGTCATCGCATTGTTCGTGGTGGTCTGGGCAGGCGTGGGTGCGCTGTTGGGAGCGCTGTTCGGTGCGAACACCACGTCACCGGTGCGATTCATCGTCATCGGTGTGGCGATTGCCGCGCTCGTCGCGGCCGCCTGCGCCCTCTATGCGTATACGGCGGGCGATCGCCTGATTCTTGCGGTGTCTCGTGCGCGGCCTGCAGATCCGGCGCAGTATCGCCAGCTCCACAACATCGTCGAGGCGATGGCGATCAGCGCCGGGCTCCCGAAGCCTGCGGTGTACGTGATCGACGATCCCTCTCCGAATGCGTTCGCGACCGGCGTGAGCCCGAACCGCGCCGCGATCACGGCGACGACCGGTTTGTTGCAGATGATGAACAGAGAAGAGCTCGAGGGTGTTGTCAGCCACGAGATGAGCCACATCAAGAATTTCGATGTCCGCCTCATCCTCATTGTGAGCACACTCATCGGCTTTGCGGCGATCGTCGCCAGCCTGGTCTGGCGGAGCGCTTTCTTCATGCGGCCCCGCGGGCGGGACTCGGGGCAGGTCCTGCTCCTCGTGTACGCCACCGCCGCTGTGCTCACATTGGTCGCGTTCGTGGTAGGCCCGTTGATACAGCTCGCCTTGTCGCGTTCCCGCGAGGAGCTGGCAGACGTCAGCGGCGTGAAGCTCACTCGCAACCCTTCGGGTTTGCTGAATGCGCTGCGGAAGCTGCAGACCAACGATGAACCATTCGCCGGCTTCAATCATGCGACTGCAGCAATGTGCATCGATGACCCCTTGCGGCACCACGAGGGTCGGTTCCATCATTTCTTCGACACCCATCCTCCGATCGAGGAGCGAATCGCGATCCTCGAGTCGATCTCGCTCGGACGACCGACATAGCGGGGTCGATCTGATGTCTCGGGAATCCCGCCGATCGGAAACATGTTGCGCCCGGCACGCACGGTCCTGACGATCACCGGTCGCTGGCCGTGATTGGGCACACCACCGACACGTCGCTCGCGAAGGATGAGTGGGCCAAGGTCAGCATCGCCGATGCCGCCACCCTCTCCTGTGACGCGGTGTGTGCCCGTCTCGGGGTGAGCGAGCGTGGTCTTTCGGCAGGCGAGGTTGCGCGCCGGCTCGAGACCGAGGGACCGAACGCGGTGCGAACCCACCGCGTGCGTTGGTGGGCCGTGTTGGGTCGCCAGCTGCGCAGCCCGTTGCTGTTGTTGTTGCTGGTCACCGCCTTGATCTCATTCTTCGTCGGGGACCGTTCCGATTCCGTGATCATCGGCGTGATCCTGTTGGCGTCCGTCGGCTTGGGCTTCGTGAACGAATACCGGGCGCAGCTTGCCGCCGAGGCGCTGCACACCCAGATCCGTCACGAAGTGGTCGTACGCCGGGACGATCGTGCCGAAGCGGTGGACGTCATCGGGTTGGTGCCCGGTGATGTGGTGCACCTGACGATGGGTGCCGTTGTTCCCGCCGACGTACGGATATTGGCGCAGGACGGGTTGGAGTGTGACGAATCGGTGCTGACGGGCGAGTCGCAGCCGGCGGAGAAGTCATCAGCTGCGGTCCCCGCAGGTACGGATCTGGCCGACATGACCTCGTGCGCATTCATGGGAACGGTCGTGCACGAAGGTTCGGGAGATGCCGTCGTCGTTGCAACCGGCGGCCGCACGGAGTTCGGTCGCATCGCACTCGGCCTCGGCGACCGTCAGGAAGAGACCGAGTTCCAGGCGGGATTGCGCCACTTCTCCGGACTGCTCGTGCGGGTCGCCGGCGCGCTCACGAGCTCGATCTTCGTGATCAATGTGTTGTTGCACCGGCCGCTGCTGGAATCGCTGTTGTTCTCGCTTGCAATCGCCGTGGGCATCACGCCGCAGCTGTTGCCGGCGGTGGTGACGACCTGTTTGGCGACCGGATCGCGGCGGCTCGCCCGAAAGAAGGTGCTCGTCAAGCGGCTCGTGTGCATCGAGGATCTCGGCGACATCGAGGTGTTGCTCACGGACAAGACCGGCACGTTGACCGAGGGCCGCATCGCGTTCGAGCGCGCCGTCGACGGGAAAGGCGTGCTGTCTCCCGAGGTGTTCGCACTCGGGCTGGCATGCACGGAAGCAACGATCGAGGACGGCCACGCGGTCGGCGGGAATCCACTCGACGTTGCCCTCTGGGAAGCGCCCGGCGCCGCCGCCGTCGCGAAGGCCCGAAGACTGGCGACCTTGCCATTCGACCACGATCGGCGCATGACGTCGGTACTGGTCGATGATGCCGGACGTGGTCGTCGGATCGTCACCAAAGGCGCACCGGAGAACGTGCTCGACCGATGCACGACGGTGTCGGACGCGGCACGCGCGACACTCGACACCGAGTTCGGCGCCGGCAGCCGGGTCGTCGCGATCGCCACCCGCTCGGCACCGGGGCTCACAGCCCTCACCGCTGCGGACGAGGACGATCTCGAGCTTGCCGGCTTCCTCGTGTTCCTGGATCCGCCCAAGATCGATGCCGCCGCGTCACTACGCCGTCTTGCGGACCTCGGGATCACGGTCAAGGTGGTCACGGGTGACAACGCCACCGTCGCCGAGAAGGTCTGTCGCGACCTCGGCCTGCACGTCGCGGGCACGATGACGGGTTCCCAGATCGAAGCGCTCGATGACGATGCGCTGCATCTGCAAGCGGCGACGACGACGGTGTTCGCTCGGGTGAGCCCGGAGCAGAAGGCGCGCCTGATACGCGCACATCGAACCGTCGGCCGCGACGTCGCGTTCCTGGGTGACGGGGTGAACGACGCGGTCGCGCTGCATGCCGCGGACGTGGGCATCTCGGTCGAGTCCGGCGCCGACGTCGCGAAGGACGCCGCCGACATCGTCTTGCTGGAGAAGGATCTCGACGTGCTGGCCGAAGGCGTCGCGGAAGGGCGGCGAACCTTCGCGAACACCATCAAGTACGTGTTGATGGGTACGTCGTCGAACTTCGGGAACATGTTCAGCGCCGCCGCCGCGTCGACGTTTCTTTCGTTCCTCCCGATGCTGCCGTCCCAGATCCTGCTCAACAATCTGCTCTACGACTCGAGCCAGCTCAGCATTCCCACGGACCGCGTCGACGACGAGATGCTCGCACGCCCCGCGCACTGGGACATTCACTTCATCCGCCGCTTCATGATCTTCTTCGGTCCGATCAGCTCGTTGTTCGACTTCACCACCTTCGCCATCATGTTGTGGGTGTTCCACGCCGGACCGGCGCTGTTCCGCTCCGGCTGGTTCGTGGAGTCACTTGCCACACAGACGCTGGTCGTGTTCGTGATCCGCACGCGTCGGATCCCCTTCTGGCGCAGCCGACCCAGCCGATCGATGCTCATCGCAGTCGCGACGGTCGTGGCAATCGGCACCTACCTGCCCTTCTCGCCGTTCTCCCACGCGCTCGGGTTCCGCCCACTCCCCGCTGCCTTCTTCCTCGCCCTTGCCGGCATGGTGGCCGCCTACCTGACCTTCGTCGAGTACGGAAAGCGTCACTTCTTCGAACGCGCGCCCTCGCCTGCACCGCCGGTGCACACGCAGGCGTCGCGCCGCCAGGACCTGATCTGGGGGCGTGTCTCACGCTGGACCCACCACAAGCCTCCGCAGATCTGGCCCCGTCGACACGGATCATCGACCCGCACCTGACGGTCGCGCTGAGGCACTCAACGGTGTTGCAGTTGAATGCGACCGCCGGCGTGGTTCGTGAAGTGAGCCCGCGCAGCGACGTCGCCGTCGACGATCATGAACACGAAGTCGGCGATCATGGCGTCGATACGGCTCAGATCGGCGTCGGTCGTGAACGTGGCGAGATGGCGACCTCCGCTGACCGTCACGAGCCACGCGGAACCCGGTACGTGTTGATACAACGCCAATGTGTTGGGCACCGGGTTGATCTCGTCGGCGCTTCCCGTCATGGCGAGCAAAGGCGGTGGACGACCGAAGCGAAACGCGGCAGTCATCGGCACGTCGTTGGGTGACAGCGCGATGACCGCACGTATCGCCACCGATGAACACGTCGAGTCATAGGCCGCCCCCGCGGCGGCTGTGGCGCCGTCGGAGTGACCGGCGACGACCAGCGGTGCGTTCTCGAGCGCAGACCGGAGCGCGACTGGACCGTGACGCTCCAGCGATGCGGCGACGAACTCGATGTCGCACGGCCCGTTCACGAGGTCGGACTCGACAGCGGGCCCCGGCAGGGCAGCGCTCTCACCGGGAGACTCGAATGCCGCGACCACGATCCCCGCGCGGGTGAGGTCGTCCAGCATCACCGAATATGTCCCGGCGGACACGTTGTAGCCGTGCGCGAAGACGACCAATGGGAGTGTCCCCGGCGCGATGTGCCCCTGCGGTGACACCGGCCAGCGGAGCGTCGTGTACAGCGCGCGGCCCGCGTGGCCCGGATACACACCTCGCGCGGGGGAGTCTCGTGACGCGTCGTAGAAGACGAACGTCGCTCGACGCACCGACCACGGCGGCCCGTTCCACGACGGGGCAACGGTCGTCGATGCGGTCGATGCGGTCGATGCGGTCGATGCGAGAGCGGCCTTCGCCGGGCCCGGCTTCTCCGCGCTCCGTTTCCCGTGCAAGGTGCGCGCCGGCGGGGGCACGCTCGACCGTGCGTGCGAACGGTCGCTCCGGCTGATCACGATCACGGCGGCCACGAGTGCGACCACGACGAGGAGCGCCGTGTGGGCGCGACGGTTCCGCCTGCGCGCTACCAGCGCGGCCACGATGCCGGAAGTTGCCCGGCGGGCGGAGTGTTCTGCACGCCTCCGGGAGCACCGATCGATACCAGGAGACGGGAGAAGTTGACTCCGAACGCGGTCGAGTTCGACCCGTCGAACTGCCCGTAGGTGCGTGCCATCGTGTTGCCCAACGCGAAACCGTCTCCCCAACCGGTCTCGATGCCGTCCGGGCCCGCGTACATGTGGCCGAGGACCGTGTTCGAAGTCACGGTGTCGCCGACCTGGACGCTCGGCTCGATGTCCTCGGCCGCATAGACGACGAGGCCGCGCGCGGGTCCGTCTGCCAGCCGGTAGGCGATGTACGTGCCACCGGGCCAGCCGGCTTGGACGGTGTTGAGCACCACGCCGTTGCCGATCGCATAGATCGGGCCGAAGCCCGCGTAGTCGACCCCTTGGTCGATGCGTTCGGGTGTGAGTGCAGTCACGTTTCGAAGCGGATTCCTGTAGCCGCTCGGCGAGGACGGACCGGGTGATGGTGACGGTCCGGGTGACGACACGGGCACACGCGCCGGCGCCGGCGTGCTCGGCTGCGTTTGCGGCGTCTGTGCCGCCGACTGCTCGGCGGCAGCCAGCGCGCGTTCGGCCGCGACCTGCGCGGCCTTGCGTTGTTCGCTTGCCGCGGTCAAGAGGCCACGAAGATTCCCGGTGACGTGGCTCAGCGTCGCCTCGTCCGACGCGATCGCCGACGTGGCGGCGTCGTGAGCTTTCGTGAGCTGGCGAAGCGTCGCCTCGGCCTGCGCGTGCTCGGATCGGACGGTGCTTCGCGCGGCCTCGGTCCGATCCTGCGCCACCCGTAGCGCATCCAGCGCCTCGCTCAGGCTGCTGTTGACCGCGCCGAGGTATTGGTTCTCGGCGAGGGTCGTCGTCATGCTGGCAGTGCCGCTGAAGAGTGCAAGTGTCGGCGAGTCGATGCCCGTGTCAACGGTGTACGCCTTGATCGCCACGCGTCGCACCGCGAGGGTCGCGGCGGCCTCGGCCCGTTGGTCCGCGGCGAGGACTCTTTCGTCGTCGGCAATCTGGGCGTCGAGCGCAACCACGTGGGCCTGCACTTCGTTGTAGCGGCTGACGAGCGACTTCTCTCGCGCCCCTTCCGCCGCAATCTGGCGCTGCAGCCGCGCGATCTGCGCTTGGTCGGAGCCGACGCTCGCCGCGGCCGTTCCCGACGACGCGACAAGGCCGGTCAGAACGAGGCTCGACGCGCTCAACATCCCGACCGCGGCCCGAGCGTGGCGCCGTCGGAACCTCAACAACACTGGCCACAACGGCAACACGGCAGACCAAGCTAGCTGAATGGGCGGCCGGCGGTCACGATCGTGGGCTCGTGCACACACTCTTGGCGAAGCGCCGTCACCGTCTCTCCCGACGATCCCGGTGAAAAATGGTCAGTTCGCGTTACCGTGGAGCGTGCGAACGACCGGGTCGGTTCGGCACGTCTCGGCCGTCGTGGTTGCAGCGCTCGCGCTCGGTGTGTCGGCGTGTTCCGGCGGGTCGACCGGCACCAGGCCCCCCTCTGGGCCTGCTCCGGGCCCACCGACGGCCCTGACCGTCGACGGGCTGGCCGCGCCCCTTGGCCTGGATCCGTCCGATGTCGCGTTCGGGTGGCACGTGAATGATGCTCGCCGGGGCGCGGTGCAGGGCGCGTATCAGCTCGTGGTGTCGCAGCGCGATCCCACCGCCGAGAAGACGAAGTCGCGGATTGTGTGGGACTCGGGCCGTGTCCCGTCGAACGTCCAGGCGTTCGTTCCCTACGGTGGACCAGCGCTCGCGTCGGATTCCACGTACGCGTGGACCGTGCAGACCTGGGACGGCGAAGGGCACCGGAGCCCACAGGCGAAGCCGGCCACGTTCGAGACCGGGCTCGTTGACCGTGACTGGAAGGCGGCGTGGATCCGGCGACCCGCAAGTACCACTGCCGAGCCCGATCAGTACACCTATGCGCGGAAGGACTTCGCGCTGGCGGCCTCGCCGATCGTGCGCGCACGGGCGTATGTGTCGGGCGACCAGCAATACGAGATGTACGTGAACGGAACGCGCGTGGGCAAAGGCCAGGCGTACAGCTATCCCGACGCGCAGTACTACGAGACACTGGACGTCGCGCGTGCGCTGCACGCCGGTGTCAATGGCGTTGGCCTCCTCTACAACTGGCAGGGGCCGACGAAGGGCCATCCAGCAGGTGAGCCCGGCGTGATCGCCGAGATCCGTGTGACCCACGAGGACGGGCGCGTCGAGGTGATCACGACCGACGGCACCTGGCGCGTGCGCAAGGGCGCGTGGCTGCACCCGACACAACGGGATCTCGAAGGTGATCTCGTCGACTTCAAGGAAAACATCAACGGTCCCGACGAACCGACGGGGTGGGACCTGCCCGGATTCGATGCATCGACGTGGGCGCCGGCCACGGTCGTGGGCCGTGCCGGAACCGCGCCGTGGGTGCACCTGGTCTCGGTGCGTACGCGTATCGGGTATGCGCCCGTGCGCGCGGTCTCGACGAGGCGTTTGTCGTCAGGCTCGATCGTCGCCGACTTCGGCCGGGTGTACGCCGCAATCCCCACGGTGACGTTCCACCACGGCATCAAGGACCACGTCGTGCCCATGCACGCGGGTTACCTGCTCGACCAGTGTCCCGACGCGTCTGTGCCTCCTCCGTGCATCGGAGGCAGTGTTTCGACCGCGCACGGCACGCAGCACACCGACATGAGCTACTCGTACGTCGAACGCGGCGGCGGGGCCGAAACGTTCGAGCCGTTCGACTATCTCGGCTTCCGTTACCTCCAGATCGACAGCCCCGGCGAGACGCTCGTGCCCGGCGACATCGTCGCGCTCGTTCGGCACGCGGCCGTGCCCGACGAGCAGGCCGCCACGTTCTCGTCGTCGAATCCGACGATCGATGCGGTGTTCGCGCTCGCCGCGCACTCTGCGCTGTTCACGGCGCAGGAGCAGTACATCGACACACCGACACGCGAGAAGGGCTCCTGGCTCTGGGACGGGTTCAACGAATCGGAAGCGGCGATGGCCGCCTTCGGAGAGCAGAACCTGTCGCGCAAGTCGCTCCTCGAGTTCGCAGAGTCCCAGCGCCGGTACTGGCCGAACGGCGCGGTGAACAAGATCTATCCGACGGGGCTCGGCGCCCTCGACATCAATGAGTTCACGGAGATCTATCCGGAGTGGGTCTGGCAGTACTGGATGCACACAGGCGATCGCCTCGTTCTCGCGAAGGTGTATCCGGTGCTCGCGAACCTCTCCGACTATGTCAACAGATCGATCGATCCCCAACTCGGCCTTGTCACGAGCCTGCCGTCGACGAGCATCTACTACAGCTTCCCGACCGTGACGCGCATCAATGTGCTCGGCGCCGATGTCTTCCGTGTCGTCGGCGACGTCGCGGAGATCCTCGGGCGTCCGAACGCCGAGATCGCGCGCCAACGTTCACGCCGGTCGGCGTTGATCG
>DASQHW010000529.1:0-7812 GCA_035631895.1 Acidimicrobiia bacterium
GTCGCCACCGATCGTCCGGAAGTCGCCTTCCCATGTCTCGCCGCGAATCATGTGCTTCGCGATCTCCTCGATCACCGACGTCTCCACTGCTTCGCCCGCGAAGTCGGCGCTCGATCGTCCGAGCAGCTCGGCGCGAGGGACGCCGAAGATGATCTCGGCCTGCCGGTTGCATTGCAGGATCCGTCCGTTGAGGTCGGTCACGAGGACGGCGACCTGGACGCGGTCCAAGAGCTCGACAGCGGACACGGGCAGCGCCTCGTCCCGTCGCCCGTGCGTCATCGTCCCTCCGGATCATGACGTTTCCGTTCCCTGCAACACGGTAGTAGCGAAGTCCCGCGGGCGAAACGCCCGGCGCAGGTCGATTGCCGCCCGTTCGGCCGTCAGCCGCCGAATGAGGCGAACGGCGCCGCCCTCAGCTCGTCGAGGACCGCGTCACACGCCCGTCCGTCCGCGAAGGTCGGCGCGTGGTCGGGAACGGTGCCCGACGTCACCGCGTCCCGTACCACTTCCGCGAAGCGGCGCATCGGCTCCAGGTGCCGGTCGGCACCGGTCGCACCGAGATCGATCGTCTCGATGTCTCCCGGCTCGGTCGCGCCGGGCCGAACCCTGACGCGCTCGTCCGCGATCAACTCGACCACCGCCCGGCTGCCGAACACCGTGAGCCGCGGCGCCACGTCGGCGACCGCCGCGAAACTGCTGTCGATCGCAACCGTGACACCGTTGGCGAGGCCGAGACCTGCGGTCAGGCCGTCCTCGGCGGTGCACAGGTGCATCTCTCCTGCGTCGTCGGGACGCTCCCGGATGTCGGTGCGAAGGAGTGCCTGCACCGTCACCACTTCGGTACCGAAGACGTAGCGGAGGTTGTCCACCGCGTGCGACGCCCATGCGCCGATCCAACCGCCGCCGAGCACACGATCGAACAGCCAGCCCCACTTCCGCAACGGCACACGAGACCCCGCCGAATGGTGCAGCAGCTGCACGTGCTCCACAACACCGACCGAGCCGTCGTGCACCATCTCGCGCAGGCGGGCGCGCGCCGGCGCGTACCGGAACTCGAAGTTGCAGAGCGCGACGACACCGGCCGCGTCCGCGTCCGCTTCCAGCGCGGCCGCCTCGTCGGCATCGAGGGCGAACGGCTTGTCGCAGAGCACCGCCTTGCCGGTCGCCAGCGCGGCGCGCACGTGGGGCGCGTGCAGAAACGGCGGCGAGTGCACGCTGACGAGATCGACGTCCGGTCGCGCGATCAACGCGTCGACCGCGTCTCCGTCGCGCGCCGACACGACGTCGACCACTTCGCACCCTTCGGTCGCGTCGAAGACCGGCGCCACGACCCGGCGGCCGAAGCCCGCACCGATGATCCCGACCCTCACTCGCCGAGCACCTCGCGCGCGTCGTCGTGCACCGGAAGGTGGAAGCGCCGCAGCCCGGCATGCGTGGCCGGTCCGATCGAGAACGCCAGCAGCACCGTCCCGATGCCGACGTGTCCGCCCAGCGCGAACCCGATCACCATGACCGTGCACTCGATGACGGTGCGCACGACCCAGATGCGGTGCCCGCGCGCCGTGATTGCCGTCATCAGTCCGTCGCGCGGCCCGGGCCCGAGCCCGGAGCCGATGTAGAGGCCCGCGCCCGTTCCGAACAGCACGATCGAGGCGAGGAGCAACGGGATGCGCACCAAGAGCAGGTGCTGCTGCGGGATGAGGTACAGACCAAGGTTCGCGATGAACCCGACCGACAGCGTGTTCAGGATCGTGCCGGGCCCCATGCGCTGACGCAGCGGGATCCACGCCAGCAGGACGACGACGCCCACGAGCACGACGACGAGGCCGAACGACAGCCCGGTGACCTCCGCGACGCCCTGGTGGAAGACGTCCCACGGCGCGACGCCGAGCTCGGCGCGCAGCGAGACCGCGATGCCGGCGCCGAGCAGAAAGAGCCCGGCCACGAGCATCGGCAGCCGGCGCGCGAGCTCGCGCCCGCTCGGGAACGACAACACCTCCGCGTAACGCGCATCTTCGGGCTTCACCGTGGGAGCCGGGCCGACGATTCCGCGTCGAGGTACAGCGTCGCGTTCGGATACCGCCGCAGGATCGACGACGGGCAGGCGGTGCTGATCGGTCCATAGAGCGCGTCGTGGACGGGCTGCGCCTTCCTCGCTTCGGGCACGATCACCAGCACGCTTCCCGCTCGCAGCAACGCGGGGATCGTCACGGTGATGGCGTGGGTCGGGACATCGTCGAGTGTCGCGAAATGGCCCTCCCCGACCTGCTGGCGCCGCGAGGCAAGCTCGAGCGGCACGACCTTGACGTCACGAGGGTCGGCGAAGTCGGCAACCGGCGGATCATTGAACGCGAGGTGACCGTTCTCCCCGATACCGCAACAGCACAGGTCCAGCGGATGCGCCCGCAGCAAGGCCTCGTAACGGCGCGCCTCGGCGTCGGCGTCGGCGGTGTCACCTTCGAGATAGTGGAACTCCTGCAGAGGGAGCCGGCTCGCGACGCGTTCGCGCATGTACCGCCGGAAGCTGGCCGGGTGCGCAGGTGAGAGATTCACGTACTCGTCCATGTGAAACGCGCGCACTCGGTCCCATGCGATGTCGGTGAACTGCACGAGCTCGGCCAGGAACGCGAGCTGCGAATTGCCGGTCGCCAGCATCACGTTCGCCTCGCCACGTGAGTCGATCGCTCCGCGCAGTGCCCGGGCCGCGTCCTGCGCGGCGGCACCGGCGAGCGACGCGACGTCGTCGAACACCTTGACCGTCAGCGCGTCGAACGCGAGCTGCCTCACGACTTCTGTGCTCCCCACGGCGTGTGCGTGGCTGATCCTCGCCTCATGCGAATTGCGGGAGCCACTGCGCCGTGGCCGCAAGCATCTCGTCGGTCATCTGCTGCAGATGGTCGTAGTCGATGCGGCCGGCAAGCGGGTCGAGCAACATGGCTTCGACGACCTTCCGGCGGTCGCCGGCGATCGCCGCGTCGACGGTCGCCTCCTGCGAGGAGACGATGCGCCGGAGCCATTCGGCGAGCGCGTACGGCGCGCGGGCCTCGTCACGCCCGCGCAACCCGTCGCCGTCGGCGACACACATCGTCTCGACGACGACGTCGGCCGGAAGGTCGGGCGCCTGGCCGGCGTTCGGGAGATTGAGCGGGAACGCGTGGGGCTCGTTCCGCAGGAACGCGTCGATCATCGGCGCCACCATCTCGCCGGACGGGGTCGTCGGGACCTCGGTCATCGAACGCAGCTTCTCGAGCTCGCCCTCGTAGTTCCCGGCGTCGTTCTCGCGGTCCGCGATCGTCGTGAGACCCACACCCCAACGTTCGCCCCATCCCGACTCCTCGGTGAGGAACCCCGGGAAGAACTCGACGAGATGGCGATCGCCCGCACCGGGAAGCACGCCGAAGCGCTCGAACAGCGAGAACTTGACCCGATGTTGCGCGACCAGATCGGCCTTCTTGAACTGGGCGGCGAGTGCCACGATCTCGGGATCGAGACCGGGCGGGAGGTGGATCGGCTCGTCCTGCAGGCGCTGCGGGTCGGCGAGCAGGGCTCGCAGCTCGGGAAACGCATCTTCGCCGTTGACGCGCAGCGCGGTGAAGATCGGCAGGTGGTTGACACCGACGACGTCGAAGTCGAAGTCGAAGAAGTCCGCGTCGAGCAAGTTCGACAGCATGTACTGGGCACCGGTGATCTCGTGGCAGAGCCCGACACATTGCACGTTCGTCTCGCGCGTCACGGCTCGGCACAGCGTGGTCATCGGATTGGTGAGATTGAGCAGCCAGGCGTCGTCACAAAGTTCTTGCATGTCCCGGGCGATACCGAGGAGCACGGGGATGTTGCGCAACGCGCGCATGATCCCGCCCGGGCCGACCGTGTCGCCGACGGATTGTTTGATGCCGTGCTTCTCGGGGATCTCGAGATCGTGGCGCATGCTCGCGAACCCGCCGGTCGAGATCGTCACGACGACGTAGTCCGCCCCCGCGAGCGCTTCTCTCTGGCTCGTCGTCGTCGACACCGTGAGGTCGACGCCCTTGAGGCCGACGACGTGGCGCACGAAGTCGGCCATGGGTGCCAGCGGCTCGGGATTCACGTCCTCGAGCACGAGCTCGGCATCCGCGAGCGACGGCGTGTTCACGAGGTCGATCAGCAGCTTCGGGACCCACTGGTAGCTGCCCCCACCGACGACGACGATCCGCGGTCCTGCCATCTCCCCGATCCTAGAAGGCGGCCCTAGAACTGCGGGAGCCAGGGGGCAGTGGCCGCGAGCATCTCGTCGGTCATGGCAACGACGTCGTCGTACGCGATCTGGGTTGCCATCGCGTCGGCAAGCATTGCCTCGAGCACCAGCGTGCGATCGCCCGTGAGCGCCGCCTCGACGGTCCACTCCTGCGCGACGTTGACGCGACGCACGTACTCGCCCATCACACCGGGGACCGTCGTGCAGTCACGGCCGCGTACGCCGCTGCGATCGGCGACGCCCATGATCTCGACGACGGCACCGTCGTCAAGGTTCGTCACGTTGCCGTCGTTCGGCAGGTTGACCGGGAGCTGTCGGGCGTCGCCGGTCACCATTCCGTCGAGGAGCATGGCCACCAATTCGCCCGACGGCATCCGTGTGACGTCGGGGGCATCGCGCATGTCCTCGTAGAAGGCGACGTCCTCCTCGGCATCGCGGCGATGCCCGGGCATTCCGTAGTGATGGATGCGCCACGGCCGCCCGTAGTCGTTGCCGGGGTGCACGACGTTCGGCATGAACTCGACCGAGTGGTGATCACCGGAACCGGGGAGCACACCGAAGCGCTCGAAGACGCCGAAGCGCACACGGTTGTTGGCGACGACGTCGAGCTTGCTCCAGAACGCCGACGACGCGACCTTCTGCCACTGCGCTTGCTCGGGCGGGTCCATCCAGATCGGCGCGCTCGCCATCTGCTCCGGGTCTGCCAGCAGTGCGCGCAGCCGCGCGAAGCCGTCCTCGCCTGCGACCCGCAATTCTGTCGCGATCGGGAAATGGTTCACGCCGCCGAGCACGGGATCGATCTCGTGCATGCCGCAATCGAACAGCAGGCTCAGCGCCCACGTGCAGCCCACCCATTCGTTGCAGAGGCCGACGGTCTTCACGCCCGTCTCTCGTGTCACGGCACGGCACAACGCAGTAAGAGGATTCGTCACGTTGAGGAGCCATGCGTCCGGCGCGACCGCCTCGACGTCACGCGCAATGTCGAGCAGTACCGGGATGCTGCGGAGGGCACGCAGGATGCCACCAGGTCCGACGCTGTCGCCGATGGGTTGGCGAATGCCGTATCGCTGGGGGATCTCGATGTCGTGCTGCATAGAGTCGAAGCCGCCCACCGAGAACGCGGTGATCACGAAGTCCGCGCCACGAACGGCGGAGCGGCGGTCACCTTCGGACCGCACCGTCATCGGGATGGCGCGCCGTTGCGCGATCGCGTTGCCGAGCTCCTCCATGCGCTTCATGCGTTCGGCGTCCAGGTCGTGCAACACGACGTCGACGCCCGCGAGCGACGGCGTGTTCGCGAAATCGGCGAGCAATCGGGGTGCCCAGTGATAGCTGCCGCCACCGATCACCGCGATACGAACGGTCATGACCGTGGACGCTACGCGGGCAGCTCCGCCCGGTCGAGGCCCAGGCGGCGAGCGGCGGCTCCCGCCTCGCCCCGGTTCGCGACGCCGAGCTTGGCGAGGATGTTGGAGACGTGCACGCTCGCCGTCTTGGCGGAGATGAACAGCGTCTGCGCAATCTGGCGGTTGGTGCGGCCTTCGGCAACCAGGGCGAGCACCTCGAGCTCGCGGGCCGTCAAACCGAGGCGCTCGGCAGGAGACGGCGGTTCCACGTCTCCCCCGCCGATGTCGAGTCGCGCCCGGCGGGCCAGGCTCGCGACACCATCGCGGACCCACACCCAGCCGATGTCATGTGAAATCGCGTGGGCGGTCGCGGCGGCAGTCGCCGCCAGGTCGCGATCACCGCCCGCGACATGCGCCTCGGCCTCGCGCCATCGCGCGTACGCCATCCGCGTGCGCACGCCGAAGCGCCCCCAGCCCGCCGCAACCGCCGCCCAAGTGCCGGCGTCGACCATGCCACCTGCACGCATCGTCTCCGCACCGAGCTGCGCGGCGACGACGTCGAGCGCGCCCGGTTGACCGCCGTGCCAGTGATCCGAGACGATCCACCGGTCGAGCGTGTCCACGAACTCGCGCGCGCCCTGGGCGTCGCGACAATCGGCAGCCGCGGCCGCGCCGCACAACAGCAGCGGAATGCCGATCCCCTCGTCGGCGCACAGCGTCGTGTCGGCCCGCGGAAGCGCGATGCCGGCCCGCGCGAGCTCGAGCGCTCGTGTGGGATCGCCGCTCCACAGCGCGCATGTCGCGTCGAGCATCGTGCAGATCGCGTCGAACTTCTCGGTGACGGTCGGCGCGAACATCTTTCGCAGCGCGTCGATCGCCGCGCGGGCGGCCTCGAACTGTCCCACGCCGGCGTACAGCAGACTCCACGCCTCGGCCGACCGCCAGACGTCGATGCCAACCGGTTGGGTCGCATCGACCTCGCGCAGCTGCTCCTCCAACTCGCTCCAGTCGCCGAGGAGCCACAGCGCCTCGCAGGCATTCAGGCGAAGGAACGCACCGAAATACCTATCGAGGCCGCGCTCACGCGCCAAGGCGGCGCCTCCGAGCGAGATCCGCAGTGCCTCCTCGTAGCGCGCAAGGGATTGGAGTGCGCCACCCTCGTTCACCGCGGCGCGCGCCACGTCCATCCAGCTGCGCGTCCGCTCCGCGAGCTCCCGTGAGAGGTGGAGCTGCTCGAGGCCGGCTTCCGTCTTGCCCAACGCGGCCAGGGCGGAGCCGAGCGTGTTGCGCGCGTGCCCCTCGACGACCTGGTCACCGATCTGCTGCGCGATCGCGATCGCCTGCTCGCACACCTCGACCGACTCGGCCAGACGCTCGGCGAGCATGAGCTGCTGGCCACGGGTCGCGAGCACGCGCGCTCGTGCAGGTGAGGGCCCGTCGGGAACCAGGCGCGCCGCTTCGTCGAGGTGCGGCAGCAGCTCTTCTGTCGAGTGATTGAGAATCCACAGGTAACGGCCCCATCGCTCGTGCAGGAGACCGGCGGTGACCGGATCCGCGTCAGCATCGACTTCGCCCGCGGCGGCGCGGATGAAGTCGAGTGCCCGATCCGTGCTCCCGGCCATCTCGGCTTGCGTCGCGGCGTATCGCACGGCGTCGACGTGACGCATGCCGGTGAGCTCCGCGGCGTCCCCGACCTGCGGCCACAGCTCGAGCGCGCGCTCGACGTGCGCGAGCGCTTCCGGATACGCGTACATCTGCTCGGCGGCCCGCGCCGCTTCGAGCGACGCCGTCAACGCCCGCCTGCTGTCGTGTGCGGCATACCAGTGGCACGCAAGCTCACTCGCGAGCTGGGGACCGCCCGCGTCGGTCCAGGTCCGTTGATCGGTGAGCACCGCTGCGACCCGGGAGTGCAGGGCGACGCGGTCGCCGGGAAGCAGGTCGTCGTACACCGCTTCGTGCACGAGCGCGTGCCGGAATCGGTACTCGAGGTCCTCGGCGACGAGCACCTGCTGTTCGACACACTCCCGGAGCGCATCGAGCAGCACGGCCTCCGGCAACGTGACCGTTGCGGCGAGCAGCCGGTGATCCACACGTCGACCGATCACTGCCGCGCTGCGGAGCACGAGCCGCGCATTCTCCGAAAGTGTGTCGACTCGCGCGAGCACGATGCCTCGCAGCGATGCGGGCAGTGCATCGCTCGGCTGAGTCCGCGTGGCGAGGAGCTCCTCGGCG
>DASQHW010000530.1:0-2573 GCA_035631895.1 Acidimicrobiia bacterium
GGCTCGTCAGGCGGTCCTCACCGCGGCCGCGATCTCGACCGTGCTTCTCGGGCTCGCACTCGTCTATTTCACACACCGGGCCCACGATCTGCCTGGTGTGCTGCCCGGCCACGACGGAGACTCCCGCCACTACCGAGTGACGGAAGGCTTTGCGTCGTTGGCGTTGGCCGGTGCCGCGTTCCTCTCCGCACTGCCGCGTGCGTTGCGCCGCGGCTGACGTAGGACGGCGCGGTTCCACGCAAGCCCGACAGTCGGTCCTATCCGACCGGCTCATTACCCGACCGCGCAATCGCGAAACCGGAATCGGACGAACGATGTGCGACCCATGCCTCGTGCGTGGATCGCCACGACGACGCGTTTGTCGTGGACGAACGCGTGGTACGTGCGAGCTGCAACCGATGCCCGAGGAGTAGAGATGCCCGACGTGACGAAGTTGATCGAAGCCGACCATCGCGAGGTGGAAACTCTGTTCGCACAATTCAAGGAGGATCACGCCAAGTCGACGGCCCTGAAGATCTGCGAGGAGCTCGACGCACATGCGAGCGCCGAGGAACGCGTGTTCTATCCGGTCGTCCGTGACGACGTTCCCGGCGGTCAGAAACTCGCCGAAGAGGGGAACGAGGAGCACGCCGAAGCGCGTCAGCTCATCGGACGCATCAAGAACACCGAAGACGAGAGCCACCTGAACGAGCTCGTCACCGACCTCGAAGCGGCGATCTCGCATCACGTCGAGGAAGAAGAGAGCGAGATGCTGCCCAAGGCCCGCAGCGCGCTCGACACCGGCCGTCTGGAATCGCTCGGCTCCGAGTTCCAAGCGGCCAAGAGCGGCTGACGGCCGCTTGCCGACCCGAGAGGACATCCCGGTCGCGCTGATGAACAGGTCCGATGTCGCCGGCAGGCTCCGAAGGTTCGGGTGCCCGGTTCCTGAGGCTCCGAACCAGGAGTGGGCCGCGACGCTCGGGCGCCTCGTCGCGTCACGCCGGCTCTCCATCGCGACGGCAGAGTCGATGACAGGCGGCGCGGTCGCGGAAGAGCTGGTTGCGGTGCCGGGGTCGGGCGAGTGGTTGCTCGGCGGCGTCGTTGCGTACTCCTCCAGGCTGAAGTTCGGACTTCTCGGCGTCAGGGAAGGCCCGGTCGTCACGGAAGCCGCGGCCCGGGAGATGGCGACGGGAGTAGTGCGACTCACGAGCTCGGACGTCGGGATCGCGACAACGGGCTGCGCCGGGCCCGAGCCGATGGAGGGGCAACCGGTCGGGACGCTGTGGGTGGGTGTCGCGATGCGAGATCACGTCGATGCCGTGCGACACGAGCTCGGCGGTGACCCGTCCCAGATACGCGCCGCGGCGGTGCGGGCCGCGCTGCGTGACGCCGCCCGGTTCGTCGCGTCCATCGGCGAGGTCCCCTCCTAGCGCCGCTCGAACAAAGTGCCGGCGGTCTGACGTTGCCTGCCGACTAGGCGATCGGCGTGCCGGGAAAGGTGTGTGCCGGACACACGGAAAGGAGCGACCGATGCCGTCGAAGTCGGCGAACGTGAAGAACCCGAAGCAATACGAGGCGCTCAAGGAAAAGGGCATGTCGAAGGAACGCGCCGCCAAGATCGCCAACTCGCCGGGCGCGTCGAAGCGGGGCGGCAAGAAGTCCGGCTCCGGCGGGAATGCGAAGCAGGGCGGGACCACCGCCCAGCACAAGGCGGCCGGGCGCAAGGGCGGCAAAGCCGCCGCGCGCAAGCGCTCGTAGGCGGGCCGCCGGCAGCGCGCCGTCGCAGATGCGGCGGTGACGGCCTCCGCGCCGAAACGCCTGGAAGACTTCCCGCATGACGTCTTTCGAAGGGGCTGACCTGCGCGGCGCGCAGTTCCGCGAAGTTGATCTCACCGGCGCGCGCGTCGAGGGCGCCAACCTGACGAACGTGAAGATGTCCCAGGTGTGGTTGGTGGACGTCGACATCGACGGGATGTTCAACGGCGTCCGGATCAACGGCGTCGACGTCACGGCGTACGTGAGTGCCGAGCTCGCTCGCGTCGATCCGCAACGAGCACTCATGGAACCGACCGACCCCGACGGGATGCGCGCGGCGTGGAGCGCGGTCTCCGCGCTTTGGGACGAGACCATCGAACGCGCGCAACAGCTCCCGGAGGAAATGCTGCACGCGTCAGTCGACGGCGAGTTCTCGTTCGTGCAGACGCTCCGCCACCTGGTGTTCGCGATGGACAAGTGGTTCACCGTGCCGATCCTCGGCGGCCCCTTCGACCCCATGGGATTGCCGAACACCGGCAGTCTCGACTTCCCGTGGCCCGGCATCGATCGCGACGCGCACCCGTCGCTCGCCGACGCGCTCGCAGCACGTCGCGGTCGTGCCGCGCGGTTCACGGAATATCTCTCGGATCTCGACCCGGCCGAACTCACCCAAACCCGTCAAGTGCTCGAGAACGGCAACGCTCCGGTACAAGCGTGCTTGCACGTCGTCTTCGAGGAGGAGATGGCGCACCACGGCTACGCGACGCGTGACCTCGATCGACTCGAGGGCGCGTAGCGCGTATACGACGCGAAAGCGCATTTGCCGCACGAGTCGCTCA
>DASQHW010000531.1:0-18909 GCA_035631895.1 Acidimicrobiia bacterium
AGTGCGGGACGGTCGGCGGTGCCCGCGAAGATGACGTCGTCCATCTTCCCGCCACGAAGCGCCCTCGCGCCCTGGGCGCCGAGCACCCACGCGACCGAATCGACGATGTTGGACTTTCCCGAGCCGTTCGGCCCGACGACGACACAGACGCCGGGCTCGAAGTCGAGCGTGGTCTTGTCCGCGAAGGACTTGAAGCCCTTCAGGGTCAATGACTTGAGGAACAAAGGGGGCCCCCTCTCCGCACGAGAGCGTAGGGGGCGCGCCCGGCCGTCTGGCGGACCGTGACGCGCCCTCTACCGGATGCGAAACGCTCGCTCGCCGACCGTCGGGACCGGCGTCACCTCGACGTGGTCGACGCGAGCGCGTGGAGGACCCTCGTGACACCACGCAACAACCCGGTCGATCGCCGGCTGCGGCCCCTCGAGCTCCAACTCGACCGCGCCGTCGCCGCGGTTGCGCACCCATCCCGCCACACCCTCGGCGCGGGCGACATCGCGACACGTATCACGGAAGAACACGCCCTGGACACGTCCACTCACGACGACGCGCACGCGTACGGTGGCAGGCTGGGCTAGACCTGGCATGCCTCGCAGAAGAACGTCGAGCGGTTCGAGAAGCGCGCCCGCCGCAACGGCCGCCGGCAACGCTGACAAGGCGCGCCTTCCTTGTCGTACACCTGGTGGTACAGCTGGTACTCACCCGGCTGGCCGAACAGGTCGACGTATTGCTCGTCGGACAGTGAAGAGCCGCGGTACTTCACCGCGTCCTGCAACGTCTCGGAGATCGCGCGGTACAGCCGCCGCACCTCCTGCTGCGACAACGAGTCGCTCATGCGGTCCCATTTGAGGCCGGCGTTGAAGAGGATCTCGTCGCTGTAGACGTTGCCGATGCCGGCGATGAACTTCTGGTCCATGAGGAGGTTCTTGAGACGCGTCTTCTTCTCGGCAAGCAGGCGCCCGAAGAGGTCCCAGGACATCGCGGTCTCGAGCGGGTCGAGCCCGAGGTGCGCGAGCTCGTCGACCTGCTCTTCGAGATCGTCGTACTTCGTGACGAACATCTCGCCGAAGGTGCGCGGGTCGACGAATCGCAACAGGCCGCCCTGCGTGAACGTGATCACGACGTGCGTGTGCTTGGGGGGCTTCTCGCGCGCCGTCTTCGCACGCAGCAGCTGTCCCGACATCCCGAGATGGATCACAAGTGCCTCCGCGCCGTCGAGGCGCACCACGAGGTACTTGCCACGCCGCTGCACCGCCGTGATCTTGCGGCCTTCGAGCAGGCCGATGAACTCCTTCTTGTTGCGGTGACGGCGAACCGAACGCGTGCCGGTCACCTCCACCGATTTGATCTTCTTGCCGACCGTCTCCTTGTCGAGGTCGCGGCGCAGCACCTCGACCTCAGGCAGCTCCGGCATCGTCGTCCCCCTGCTCGCCCGCCTCTTCCTGGAGACGCGCCCACGCCACCCACGCGGCCGCCTGCTCGGCCTGCTTCTTCGAGCGTCCTTCACCTTCTCCGTACAGGCGGTCGGTCACATAGACGGCCGCGAAGAAGTGCTTGGCGTGGTCCGGGCCCTCGTCGCGAACGACATAGCGCGGGCGGCCGAGGGACCGGGCCGCGGTCGTCTCCTGCAGCCGCGTCTTGTAGTCGCGGCCACCCGGACCCGCCGCCGCCTCCGCGATGCGGTCCTGCAGGCACCGGAGGACGAAGTCACGCGCGCTGGCAAAACCGCGATCGAGATACACCGCGGCGACGACGGCTTCGAACGCGTCCGCGAGAATCGACTGCTTCGAACGTCCACCGGCCGCGTCCTCGCCCTTGCCGAGCAGCAGGTGGGCACCGAGGTCGAGCTCGAGCGCGATCTCGGCGAGCACCTGCGCGTTGACGACGCCCGCGCGCACCTCCGACAGTTGCCCTTCGGGCAGGCTCGGGAAGTGCTCGAACACGTAGTGCGTCACGACCAGGCCGAGCACGGAGTCGCCGAGGAACTCGAGCCGTTCGTTCGATTCGGGCTCTCCGTTCTCCGCACACCACGACCGGTGCGCGAGCGATCGCAGGAGCACTTCGCGATCGGTGAACTCGACCTCGAGACGCGCTTCGAGCTCGGCGAGCCGCTCGTACGACACCAGCGCGCTCACTGCTGGACCTCGAGCCGGGACAGCACGGCATCCACTGCGTCGCCGACCGTGCGCATCTCCACGAGGTCGTCGTCGTCGATCGACAGGCCGATGCTGCGCTCGCCCAGCTCGGCCTCCACCGCTTCGACGAGGTCGATGAGCGCGAAGTCGTCGGCGTCGAGGTCTTCGCGCAACCGGGTGTCGCGCGCCACCGCGTCGGGGTCGACGCCGAGGATCTCGACCAGCTGCTCGCGCACGAGGCGTTCGACGTCCTCCGCATTGATCGGCCCGCGGTGGCTGTGGGTCTCAGCCGGCACCGGACACCGCCTCGGTCAACCGCGCGACGACGGCGGCCTCGACGCAGTCGCGAGCCACGCGCACCGCGTTGACGATCGCGTTCGCGCTCGACGAACCGTGCGAGATCACGCAGACGCCCTTGACGCCGAGCAGCATGCCGCCGCCGGTGTTGTCGGGCACGAGTGCGGACGCCGCTTCGAGCAGGCGCAGCTTCAGCGCCGTCGCAGCACCCTCCCAGGGCGTGCCCTTCTCGTCGACGACCCCGAACACGAGGCCCGCGAGCCCCATCAACGCGCCTTCGAGCGCCTTCAGCACGACGTTGCCGGTGAAACCGTCGGTCACGATGACGTCGACGGAGGGGGTCATGAGGTCGCGGCCCTCGACATTGCCCGCGAACCCCTTCGTCTGCGCCAGGAGGTCGAAGGCACGTTTGCGGAGCGCGTCGCCCTTCCCCGCCTCTTCGCCGTTCGACAACAATCCGACCGTCGGCTCGTCCACGCCCAGCCGCACCCGGGCGTACGCCCGGGCGAGCGCGGCCCATTCGACGAGCCACTCGGGGTCGGGATCGACGGTCGCGCCGGCGTCGACGAGCAGCTGCAGGCGATCCGTGCCGATCACCGGCACGGGGATCGCGATCGCCGGCCGGTGCACACCCTTGATGCGTCCCCACCGGAGGAGCGCGGCCGCCATCGTCGCGCCGGTGTTCCCGGCGCCGACCATTGCGACCGCCCGGCCGTCGCGCACGGCTTCGGCGGCACGGACGAGGGACGCATCCGCGCGCGTCCGCACCGCGCTCGCCGGATCCTCGTGCATGCCGACCACGTCGGACGCGCCGAGGATCTCGACGCGGGCGGGCGGGGCGCCGCCGGGAAGATGTGGGGAGATCGCGTCGGGGCGACCGACCAGCAGGATGTCGACATCGCACTCCTCGGCCGCACGGAGCGCGCCCGCGACGATCTCGCCCGGCGCGCGGTCGCCTCCCATCGCGTCGATCGCGATCACGGCCGACAATGACGCGCCTTTCGCGCTATTCGACGTCGAGGACCTGCCGGCCTCTGTACCAACCGCAGTTGCTGCACACGGTGTGCGGGAGCCGGGACGCGCCGCAGTTCGGACACAGCGAATGCGGGGGCGTGCTGAGTCGCATGTTCGCCGATTTGCGCGAACGAGTCGCAGAGCGGCTCATCTTGCGCTTCGGGACGGCCATGGATTGGCTCCTCGGAGATCTAGAGGTCGAGCGACCGCAAGGCCGCCCACCGGGGGTCGAGTTCTTGGGTGCCGCATTCGCAGGAGGCGGCGTTTCGATCGATGCCGCACTCCGGGCAGAGGCCGGCGCAGTCCTCGCGGCACAGGGGCCTGGCAGGCAGCTCGAGGAGCAGCGCGTCGCGCACGAGCGGCTCGAGGTCGATGACGTCGTGGTCGAGGAGGTATGTCTCGCCCGCGAGCGGATGGTTCTCGAACAGCTCGTCGACGTGCACGGCGATGTCACCCTCGACGGGGGCGAGGCACCGGCTGCATGCGGCCCGCCAGGGCGCACGCACGCTGCCGCGGACCACGATGCCCTCCGAGACCCGCTCCAGCGTGAGGTCGAGGTCGATGTCCCGGTCGGCGGGCACTTCGGCGCCGGGACCGCACAGGGCCGGCAACGGTGCGGAGACCCGTTCCGGGCGCGCTTCGCCGGGCCGCTTGAGCAGATCGGCGACGGGGATGCGGAACGGATTCGGGGCAGCCATATGGGCTCGTTTGGCAGGGCGCCCGGGGCGCAGGTCGTAGCTGTGCGGGAATGTACCGCCGGGGCAGCCGGAACGCACCGATTCTACCAGCTGACCAGGCATTTCCGATCGCCGGGAATGGGTCAGCCCTGGTCATCCTGGTCGAAGAAGGCGCCGTCGTCGTCCACGACCTCGGCCTCGGGCGGCACCTCCGGGGTCGTGTGGACCTGGAGCCGCTCCCGCCCCTTCTGCACGGCCTGCATCGTCCGGTCGAGCACGACCTCGAACGATGCGAGCTTCCGGTCGACGTAGTCCTCCGCCTCGTGCCGCATGGCCGCGGCCTGGCGCTCGGCGTCCTCGAGCAGCTCCTCGGCGGCGCGCCGCGCTTCCCGGACGAGCTCGTTCTTCTCCACCATCCGCTCGGCGCGCACACGCGCGGCCTCGAGGAGCCGATGGGCTTCGTTCTGCGCCCGCTCGACGACCTGGTCGCGCTCCTTCAGCAGCCAGCGCGACTCGCGCAGCTCTTCGGGGAGCGCGTCGATCGCGTCCTGCAGCATTGCGCCGAACTCCTCCCGGTTCACCGACACCGAGGCCGACATCGGCAGCTTGCGTGCGTTCTCCAACATCTCCTGGAGACGCTGCAACAACGCGCCGGTGTCGGGCACCTTCTCGGGCTGGTCCTCGAACACCGTCAGGCCCCCTCGGCGCGGAACCGCTCGATGAGGCGGTCGTGCACGTGCTTCGGCACCATCCCCGACACGTCACCGCCGAAACGCGCGACCTCGCGCACCAAGCTCGACGAGAGGAAGGAGTACTGGGGGCTCGTCGACAGGAAGAACGTGTCGATTCCCGCGAGCTTCTGGTTCATCTGCGCCATCTGCAGCTCGTAGTCGAAATCGGAGACGGCGCGCAGGCCCTTCACGATCGCATCCGCACCGTGCTCCTTCGCGAACTCGACCAGCAAGCCCTTGAAGAACTCGATCCGCACGTTGCCGACGTGCGGCAGCGCTTCCTTGAGCATCTCCTGGCGTTCTTCGAGGCTGAACAGGGACTGGGTCTTCTGCGGATTGCGGATCACCGCGATGATCACTTCGTCGAAGTGGCGCGCCGAGCGTTCGATGATGTCGAGGTGGCCGAGAGTCACCGGGTCGAAGGAGCCCGGGCAGAGGGCGATCGCCACGCAGATCTCCTGTTATCTCCAGCAGAACGACAGCAGCGTATCGCCGAAGGCCCGCTCCCATCCGGTTCGCCACCCGTTCGGCGGGAGGACCGGGTGACGCGCGGGGCGTTCGACGCTCACGATGGCGCCGGGCGCGAGCCAACCGGGAGCGTCGAGCGCCGCGAGCAACGCGGTGACGTCCTCGTCGCTCGTGTCGTAGGGCGGATCGATCAACACGAGATCGAACGGCGCGCCCGCCGGGAGCGGACCGTGCAGGAAACGACCGACGTCATTCGCCACGACGCGCACGCGATCACCGACTTGGAGTGCCGCGACGTTCGTGGCGATCGCATCGAGCGCTGCGCGGTCGCGCTCGACGAGCACCGCCCGCGCGCCGCCTCGTGACATCGCCTCGATCGCGAGCGCGCCGGTTCCCGCGAACAGGTCGAGCACGGCCGCGTCCACGAGCGCGCCGCGCGCGTCGAGCGCCGAGAACATCGCCTCGCGAACCATGTCCTTCGTCGGCCTGACCCGGTCACCGGGCGGCGCCGCGAGCTTGCGCCCGCGCGCACTCCCCGCGATGACGCGCAGTCCTTTCGGGCGGCTCACGACTTGAACAGGAATTCCACGTCGTCGCCCAGCAGATCGGCGACCTCGTCCCGCAGCTGGGCGTGCTCGATCAGGTCCGGGTCGGCGTCGAGGATCTCCTCGGCCGCACGACGCGTCTCCATCACGATGGCCTCGTCTCGAGGGATGCGACCCAGCTTGAGGTCGCTGAACCCGGACTGCCGCTCCCCGAACACCTCCCCCGCGCCGCGTATCTCCAAGTCCTTCTCCGCCAGGTCGAAGCCGTCGACGGACGCGGCCATTGCGCGCACGCGTTCCTCGCCGTCGGGGGTCGTGGGATCGGCAAACAGGAAACAGTGCGACGCGGCCTTGCCCCGGCCCACGCGGCCTCGCAACTGGTGGAGCTGCGAGAGACCGAAGCGGTCGGCGTCCTCCACGACCATCACCGTCGCGTTCGGTACGTCGACGCCGACTTCGATCACGGTCGTCGCGACGAGCACTTGCACCGCGCCCGCGCGGAACGCCGCCATCACCGCCTCCTTGTCCTTGGATTTCATCTGCCCGTGGAGCAGCCCGACATGCAAACCGCGCAGCTCTTCGCTCTGCAGGCGCTCGTACTCCGCGGTCGCCGCCTTCGCCTCGACCTTGCCCTTGTCGTCGACCAAGGGGCAGACGACGTAGGCCTGGCGTCCGGCGTCCACCTGGGCGCGGAGGTGGTCCCACGCCGCGGCATGCTCCAGCGGGCTCGGGCCGACGACGGTGGTCTCGATCGGCGTGCGCCCCGGCGGCATCTCCCGCAGCTCCGAGCGGTCCAGGTCGCCGTACACCAGCATCGCCGCGGTGCGCGGGATCGGCGTCGCGGTCATCACGAGGACGTCGGGCTCGTCGCCCTTGCCGCGTAGCAACGCACGCTGCTCGACGCCGAAGCGGTGCTGCTCGTCGATGACCGCGAGCCCGAGACGTGAGAACTTCGCGTCGCCGTAGAGCAACGCGTGCGTGCCGACGAGGATGTCGACATCGCCCGCGTCGAGGCCCGCTGCGATGCGCCGGCGCTCGGCCGCGCTCGTGCGGTTCGTCAGCAGCTCGACACGTACCGGCCGCTCCGCGAGCAGCGAGCCGTCGGCCGGGACGTGGAGCCCTTCGAGCAGGCGGAGTGAACCGAGGTAGTGCTGCTCGGCGAGGACCTCGGTGGGCGCCATGAACGCGCCCTGGTACCCGCCCTGGACCGCGATGAGGAGCGCGGCGAGCGCAACGACCGTCTTTCCCGAGCCGACGTCGCCCTGCAACAGGCGGTGCATGGGTGCTCCGGCCGCCATGTCACGGGTGATCTCGTCGATCGTGTGTTGCTGGTCGTGGGTGAGCGCGAACGGCAGCTGCGCGACGAACGCGTCCACCAACGGCCCGTCGGCCCGGTGACGGATACCTGATTGCTCGGCTGCGAGCGCGCGCTTCCGTGCGACGAGGCCGACCTGCATGCGCAGGAACTCGTCGAATTTCAACCGCCGTTCCGCGGCGCGCAGCTCAGGCATGTCGTCGGGCGCATGGATGCCCCGGTAGGCCGCGTCGCGATCGACCAGGTCGAGGCGGTCGAGCGTTGCCTCGTCGAGCGGATCGGCCAGACCACGGTTCGCGCAACGGCGCAGCGCCTCGCGCACGATCTTGCGCAGCTGCCAGGTGAAGACCTCGGCCTTGCCCGACTGGGGATAGACGGGCACGATCACGCCGGTCTTCTCGTCGGTCTCACCGGCGCGGCCGACGACGTCGACGACGGGGTTCGTCATCTGCCGCTTGCCGCGATACACGTCGAGCTTGCCGAAGAACGACGCTTCCGTGCCGGCGCTCAGCTGTTTCTCGCGCCAGGCCTGGTTGAAGAATGTGATGTTGAGCACCGAGGTGCCGTCGTACACGACGGCTTCGACGAGCGCCCGCCCCTGACGGGTCCGCCGGCCGCGGACCGTGCGCACCTCCGCGAACACGGTCGCCTCTTCGCCGACGGCAAGCGCCGCGATGTCAGCCTTGCGGCTTCGGTCGACCCACCGACGCGGATAGTGCTGGAGGACGTCGAGGACGGTCTCGATGCCCATGTCGGCGAGACGAGGCTCGAGCTTGGGACCGACGCTCGCGAGCTCACGGACGGGGAGCTGCGCGAGCTCGCGCAAGGAGATGGGGTTACTCAACCCCGACAAGATATGGGTAGAGGGGCTGGCCGCCGTCGTGGAACTCCACCTCGACGTGCGGGAACCGGAACTCGATGTGCTCGCGGATGCGATCCGTCTCGTGCACGGGTGCGTCACTCCCGACGAGCACGGTCACGATCTCGCTGTCGTCTTCGACGAGCTTCTCGAGCAGGCTGCACACTGCGTCCGCCGGCGAGCCGGTCGCCGCGACCAGCCCGTCGCGCGTCAGCGCGATCCAATCACCAGCGTGCACGCGCTCGCCGTCGATCGACGCGTCGCGCACCGCCTGGGTGACCTCGCCCGTGCGGACGCGCTCGATCGCGGCGTCCATGGCACGCGCGTTCGCGTCGTACGTCGCGTTCGGGTCGTACTCCACGAGTGCTGCGAGTGCTTCGGGGATGCTGTGCGTCGCGATCACCCGCACCGTCTTGTCGGTGAGCTCGTCGACCTGTCCGGCGACCGGGACGATGTTCTTGTTGTTCGGCAGCACGATCACCGCATTCGCGTTGCACGCCTCGACCGCCTCGAGGATCTGGGCGGTCGAGGGATTCATCGACTGCCCGCCCGCGACGACCTGCTGGACGCCGAGGCTGGTCAACAGGCGCCGGATGCCCTCGCCGACGCCGACTGCGACCACCGCGGTCGTGCGCGCCACGGCACCGGTCAGGTCCGCCACGACCTCGGCCTCGCGGACCCAGGGCTCCTCGGCGACCTGTTCGAACAGATCGGTGACGCGGACGTTGCGCGGGCGTCCGGCATCGAGGCCGGCTTCGATCGATCCGCCGATGTCATTCGTGTGGATGTGGCAGTTCCACAAGCCGTCGCCGCCGACGACCACGATCGAGTCACCGATCGAGCTCCACGCGTTGCGGAACGCGGGGATCGTCTCGTCCTCGGCGTCGAGCAGGTACATGACCTCATAGCGCAGGCCGGCAACGTCGTCGCCCGCAAGGTGTGCGGCGACCGACGCAGGAGTGGCGACGATCTCGGGCTCCGGGATCGGGCGCCCGGCCACGACTTCGAGCAACGCAGCGAGCAGCAGGGTGAGCCCCTTGCCGCCCGCGTCGACGACTCCCGCCTCGCGGAGGACCGGCAGCTGCTCGGGCGTCTTCTCGACGGCGCGGCACGCGGCGTCGAACCCGCGCTCGAGGAGCTCGCCGAGCGGGTCGTCACCCGCGGCGACGACTGCTTCCGCGGCCTCGCGCACGACGGTGAGGATCGTGCCCTCGACCGGGCGCATCACCGCCTGGTACGCGGCGTCGGCGCCGTTGCGGAGCCCGGCGGCGAACGCGGTGCCGTCGATCTCCTCCAGGGCGGGGAAGCCCTGGACGAGGCCGCGGAGGATCTGCGAGGTGATGACCCCCGAGTTGCCGCGGGCACCCATCAACGAGCCACGGCTGATCGCGTGGCACACCTCGCCCATCGATTCGGCCGTGGCGAGCTCGCCGCTCACGGACTCGAGCGTGAGCGCCATGTTCGTGCCGGTATCGCCGTCCGGCACCGGGTACACGTTCAGCCGGTTGAGCTCTTCTTGATGCGCGCGTAGCGCGTCCCGGAAGCGCAGCACCGCTTGGCGGAGATCGGCCGCCGACAGCGAGGTGAGCATCGGCACTGATCGTAGCTAGTGCTAGCCTCTCCGGGTTCGGTTCTCGGCAGTCGACCCCGAGGTGTGTTCGCGATGGCATCCGTCTGCGACGTGTGCGGCAAGAAGCCGATCTTCGGCATGCGGCTCAGCCACTCGCACCGCCGCACGAAGCGGCGGTGGAACCCGAACGTGCAGCGTGTGCGCGCGGTCGTGAACGGCACGCCGAAGCGCCTGAACGTGTGCACCTCGTGCCTCAAGGCCGGCAAGATCGTCAAGGCCTAGGGACCTTCCGGCGATGCAGGGCACCGTCAAGATGTTCGACCCGGCGACGCGCGAGGGCATCCTCGTGCGGGACACCGACCGGGCGGAGATCATCATCGCGGCCGACGCGCTCGACGGTTCGATCTTCCGCATGCTGCGCCAGGGCCAGCGGGTCGTCTTCGATCTCGACTCCGACGATCGCGCCACACACGTGCGCGCCGGTTCCGAGCCGGATCTCGGGCTGCCGACCGCCGACGTCTAGTACCGCCGCCGGAAACGACGGTTCCGGCCGGTGAGCAGGCCGACGATCATCAGGAGCACGACCGCGCCCACGAACGCGACGAACATCGATCGCAGGCCGAAGTCTCCGATCCCCTTGTCGCCGGCCAGGTTGAAGAGCATCCCGCCGAGGAGGCCGCCCAGGACGCCGACGACGATCGTGCCGAGGCAACCGAGGTTCCAGCCGCCGCCGGTGACCGCCCGCGCGAGTGCGCCGGCGACGAACCCGACGACGATCCAACCCAGGAGGCCCACGGGCGCCGACGCTACTGCGTCGACTTGAGCGACGCGAAGACCACCGTGTTCGCGCGATAGGTGTGCCGGGCGAAGTCGAAGCTGCCGCCACAGGTCACGAGGCGAAGCTCGGGCTCGGGCGTCGGACCGAAGACGTCCGCGGTCGGGAACGCCTGCTTGGCGAACCGTCCGACGCGGGTCACGACGAAGGTGCTGTCTTCGCCGCCGGCGTGCCGCACCTCGATCTGGTCGCCGCGATGAAGCTGTGACAACCGAAAGAACACCGCGGGACCGACCGTGGAGTCCAGGTGGCCCGCGATCACGGCAGGCCCGTATTCCCCCGGGCGCGGCCCGTCGTCGTACCAACCGGCCGCGGCGAAGTCGGCGGGGACGTCCATCGTGCCGTCCGGCTGCAGCCCGAGCGGCACCAGGGGTGCGTCCACACCGATCGCGGTGATCTGCACGCGAACGGGGTCGGCGACGCGGAGGACGACCGGCGCCGGGCGGTATGAGGGCACCGAGGGCGTGACTGCCCATGGATCACGGGTCGCGCCGGTCATGACGCGCGCGTTCACCAGCGGCACGAGCGGCGGCGTCCACTCATACGTCCGTCCGCCCAACAAGAAGGCGAACACGCCCGTAGCGACGACCGTGATGGCGCGGACCATCGTCACACGACGCGAAGCCGTCGCCGGAGCAAGAGCCCGCCGGCGAGGAGCAATGCGCCGGCCGCCCCGAGGGCGATTGGCACCGCGGCGTGCGCGGCATCTGCATGCACGGCCGTTCCCCCGGCGCCGGTTGCGATCCCGCCCGCGGGCATGCTCGCGACGCCGCGCTGGTCGACCACCGGAAGGATGCCGACGGGCTGACCGCCGCCGCCGATCGCGGCGAGCGTGTAGGCAAGGCCGGGTGAGAACACGACCGACGTCGCGCCCAGCAACGACGTTCCGTCGGAGTCGTGCAACGAGATCGCGTCACGTCCGGCCGCGATCACCCGGTAGTCGGTCGCCTGGCCGAACTTCGTGTCGCCGAACGGGGACCGATTCGGGCCGAGGCTGACCTCGACCGATGTCGTGCCGACCACAGCGTCGACGAACCGAACGTTGGCCTTGCCCTGTGGCGGAGCCTGCACATCGTCGACGAAGACGCCGACGTGCAGCTGCGCGCGCGAACCGAGTCCCGCGATCGTGTACGCCTTCCCGCCGTCGAGATTCGCTCCACCGCTGAGGACCGGAGGCGAGCTCGCCGGCGCGCCGCTCGGGCGCAACGCGACCTCGTGCTCACCGCTCGGGACCGACATGTAATCGGTCACCGTACGGAAGCCGAGGTTTGCGACGACCTGCCTGCCATCGACGTACACGTCGACCCCCGGCGTGTCGGGCGAGAGATGCGCGATACGCAACCTGGCGGTCGCGTGGCTCTGCGCCGACGCAGGAATGGCCATGATCGCCAACAACAAAGCGATCCCCCCGACCGCGCTCACCACGCGCGGTATCACTTTGGTTTTCATCACTGCTCCCGTTGATGCTGCGCTTTCGTCGCCTGTCCCGCTGCATTTCGCAGCTGTATCGAGCGAAGGCCTCCCTCACGATCGAGGAGGTGGACCTCGATGTTCGGGAGATCGAGTGGCGACGCGGCAACGCGTTCCCGCCGTTGGCGGGGGTACCGCCGGCGGTTCGGCACGGCCGCACTTGCAGGTTGTGGTACGGGGCGGACCACGGGTTCGGACAGGGGCACAGTGGACGGTTCGGGCGTGGGTGTTCTCGCGGGTTCCGGCGCGGGTGCTCGCGCGGGTTCCGGCGCGGGTGCTCTCGCGGGTTCCGGCGCGGGTGCTCGCGCTGCAGCTGGGAGTTGGCGCGGCACCTTCACGCGCGTCAGGAAGATCGCGTCCGCGGCAGCGATCGCAAGCACGAGCATGATCGCCGCTAGGGACAGGCGGCCCGGCGACCGACCCGCGGCGATCGTCTGCTGCTGTATCGCCGACATCGTGACCGTGGGCGGTGTGTCGAGCGTCTTCTGGTTGGCCGCGCCCTGCGCACCCGTACGCACCGACGCCGCCGTCGCGGTCGCACGCACGAGCTCGGCGGCATCCCGAACACGACGCGTCGCAACACCGAGGCTCGAAGCGGTCGCGGTCAGGTGCGCGCGCAGCACCTCGGAGCGCACGACGCTGTCGACGATGCGGGTCACGGTGTCGGGACGCGTGACCTGCTGCGCGTCGTAGTCGAGTGTCGTGACTGGCAAGCCCTGGGCGTTCGAGGGGTCGACCTGCACGACCGCGCTCGCGCGGTAACGGTCACTCGCAGGCCAGAGCGCGAGCGCGCCGGCCGCGAGCGCCGAGAGCGCGGTCAGCGCCCACAGCACACGACGACGACGGGCGCGCCGAACCGCACGGGCCGCGGCCGCGCTTACAATTTCTTCCGGTGAGATTTGCAGAGACGTGACCGCAAGATACCCGTACGCGTCCCGGACGAACAGGGCCAATTCCCGCGTTCAGCGATCAGTGAGACGCTTTGCGAGCGCGTCGAGCTCGTCGTGCAATGCCGTCGGAAGACGGTCACCGAAGTGCGCGTAGTGCTCCTCGATCAACGGGAGCTCGGCGCGCCAGTCGGCCTCGTCGACCGACAGCAGCTCATCGATCGCTCCCGGGGCCAGCTCGAGGCCCTGCACCGGCAGCGCATCGACGGTCGGGAGGCGGCCGATCACCGTGTCCCTGGCCGCGGCACGACCCTCGCAACGCTCGAACACCCACGCGAGCACACGGCTGTTCTCGCCGTAGCCCGGCCACAGGAAATTCCCGGCGGCGTCCTTGCGGAACCAGTTGACGTAGAAGAGCTTGGGAAGGTTCGCCTCGTCGGCCGACGCACCGATCCGGATCCAGTGCGCGAAGTAATCGCCCATGTGGTACCCACAGAATGGCAACATCGCGAACGGGTCGCGCCGCAAGTTGCCGACCGCGCCCGCGGCGGCGGCGGTTGTCTCGGATCCCATGATCGATCCGAGGAACACACCGTGGCGCCAGTTGTACGCCTCGGTCACGAGGGGCACGGTGCCGCGACGGCGGCCGCCGAAGAGGATCGCGGAGATCGGTACTCCGTTCGGGTCCTCCCACTCGGGCGCGATGGAGGGCACCTGCGACAGCGGCGCGGTGAACCTGCTGTTCGGATGCGCGGCGGGCGTGTCGGACGCGGGCGTCCAGTCGTTGCCCTTCCAGTCCGTCAGATGGCCCGGCTTCGTCGCGGTGAGGCCCTCCCACCAGACGTCGCCGTCATCGGTCCGCGCCACGTTCGTGAAGACGGTATTGCGGGTGAGCGCGGCGATCGCGTTCGGGTTCGTGTCCGGCCCGGTGCCCGGAGCGACTCCGAACATCCCGTACTCGGGGTTGATCGCGTACAGCCTGCCGTCGGCGCCGAACTTCATCCAGCAGATGTCGTCGCCGATCGTCTCGGCTTTCCAGCCGGGCAACGTCGGCACGAGCATCGCCAGATTGGTCTTGCCGCACGCACTCGGGAACGCGGCCGCGACATAGCGCACGTCGCCCTGAGGATTCGTGAGCTTCAGGATCAGCATGTGCTCCGCGAGCCATCCTTCGTCGCGCGCCATCACGCTCGCGATGCGCAAGGCGAAGCACTTCTTGCCCAGCAGGGCATTGCCGCCGTAGCCCGAGCCGTACGACCAGATCTCGCGCGTCTCCGGGAAGTGCACGATGTACTTCAGCGGGTTGCACGGCCACGGCACGTCGGGTTGACCGGGCTCGAGCGGCATGCCCACCGAGTGCACGCACGGCACGAACTCGCCGTCGGCGCCGAGCACCTCGAGTGCGCCGGTGCCCATGCGCGTCATCGTGCGCATGCTCGCCGCAACGTACGCCGAGTCGGTGAGCTCCACGCCGATGTGCGCGATCCGGGAGCCCAGCGGGCCCATCGAGAACGGGACGACGTACATCGTGCGGCCCCGCATCGCGCCGGTGTAGAGCGCGGTGAGCTCCGCGCGCATCTCGTCGGGCGCACGCCAGTTGTTCGTCGGCCCCGCGTCGTCCTCGTGCTCGCTGCATATGAACGTGCGATCCTCGACGCGCGCGACGTCGCTCGGGTCGCTCCGCGCGTAGAAGCTGTTCGGGCGCTTGGCGGCGTCGAGCGCGGTGAACGTGCCGCTGTCCAGCAGGCGCCGGCAGAGCTCGGCGTATTCCTCGTCGGACCCATCACACCAGTGGACCCGGTCCGGCTGGAGGACCGCCGTCCAGCGCTCGACCCACTCGAGGAGCTCCGCGTGGGTCGTCGGCGGCGTCGCGGTGCTGGTCATCGCTACGGTTTCCTCCCAAGGTGCGGCCCACGAAGGGGTAGTGCATGGTATGCCCGCGAACTCGCCGTGACCGAAACCTGAACTGGACGGGGCCCGGCCCCTACGATGCCGCGCCATCACGGACAGGAGCGTCCCCATGAGCGTGAGCGCGTACATCCTCATCCAGACCGAGGTCGGCAAGGCGTCGGCGGTCGTGGAGGCCTGCCGGAAGTTGGCGGGTGTGGTCCAGGCCGACGACGTGACGGGTCCGTACGACGTGATCCTCCGGACCGAAGCCGGCTCGATCGACGAGCTCGGCCGAATGGTGGTCTCGCAGGTGCAGCTGGTGGACGGGATCACCCGCACGCTCACCTGTCCGGTCGTGCACCTGTAGTCGTCGTCAGCGTTGCCGGCCGCGGCGACGGCGCCGGCGTTCGTCGCGCGCGAGCGCGAGCTCGATGAGGCGGTCGAGCAGCTTCCCGTAGGGCAGGCCCGACGCGTCCCACATCACGGGATACATCGAGCCGGGCGTGAACCCCGGGATCGTGTTCAGCTCGTTGACGAGGAACACGCCGTCTTCGCGCCTGAAGAAGTCGACCCGAGCCATCGCTTCACACCGGCACGCTTCGAATGCCCGTGTTGCGAGGTGTCGCACCTCCGCGATCTCGGGGTCTGGGAGTGGGGCAGGTACCAACAGTTGGACCTTCCCGTCCTCGTACTTGTCGGCATAGTCGTAGAAGTCTGCCGCCGGGATCACTTCACCCGGCAGCGACGCCTCCGGAGGGTCGTCGCCGAGCACTCCCACTTCGATCTCCCGGCCGCGCACGAACTCCTCGGCAAGTATCCATTCGTCGTACGAGAGCGCGAGCGCGAGCGCGGCGTCGAGCTCGCGGCGATCGCGCGCCTTGCTGACCCCGATCGACGACCCCATGTTCGCCGGTTTGACGAAGCACGGGAATCCGAGCTCGCGCTCGACGTGCGTGGCGAACGCATCGACATCGTGGCCCTCGCGGTGGGTGAGATGCCGCGGCGTGAGCAGGTGTGCCGCGGCGAACATGCGCTTCATCGCGACCTTGTCCATGGCGATCGCCGAGCCGAGGACGCCGGCGCCGACGTAGGGCAGCCCCGCGAGCTCGAGCAAGCCCTGCACGGTGCCGTCCTCACCGTACGGTCCGTGCATCAACGGGACGACGACGTCCACCGCGAGCTCGGATCGGCTCGACATCGACGGCAGCGAGACGACATCGCCTCGTACGTCGAACGCGGACGGCAGCATGCCGCGATCGCCGGATGCCAGCATCTGCTGCGCGTCGGCGGCGAGCAGCCATCTCCCGTCGGTGGTGATACCGACCGGCACGATCTCGTACTTGTCGGGATCGAGGGCCCTGGCGACCGCGACTGCGGTGACACGAGAGACATCGTGTTCGGCGGATTGGCCACCGAACAGCAACATGACACGCAGCCGGGGCAGCCCGGGGGAATGAGGACCTGATCCCGTCACGCGTCCCATTCTGGTCGAATCAGGCACCGGTCTCCGGCCACACACCCCTTATTTCGCGATTCCGCGATCGCTGCAATTGCAGCAATCGCGCAGCACGCCGCCATACGTCGCGATCGCTTCCGATGCAGCAATCGCGAAGACACGCACGGAATCGCGTTCGCCCGCCCGTCCCGCCGGCCGCCGCTCGACGCGATCGCTGAAGATGCAGCGATCGCGACATTCGAATTCGCGGACACTGTCTCACCGGCCTGCGATCATGCGCCGCATGCTCTCGGACGACAACATCACCGGGGAACGCCTGCCACGGCGACGCGGCCGGCGCCCGTACTTCGTCGAGCGGCCGATCGCCCGGGAAGCGCCGCGGCAACCACCCGAGACCGGCGATCCGGCGTTCGCCGCCGCCGATCTCCTCGCGGCCGCCGGCAGCCTGCTCTCCGCCCTGCGCAAACCGATGCGCGAAGCGGGCATCGACCTTCCACTCGCACGGCTCGTGCTCACGTTCCCGGCCAACCGCGCACCGCTGCGCATCGCGCAGATCGCCTGGAGGCTGGGCATCACCACGGGTGCGGCGACCCGGCTGGTCGACCGCGCGGATGCGCGCTTGCTGGTCGACCGCCACTACGGCTGCACGGATCGGCGCGGCACGTGGGTGCAGCTGACCCGCGAAGGATGGGAGCTGCGCGAGGTGGTGGACAAACGCCTGCGCGCCGGCGTGTCCACGAAACGGCCGGCCGGTCGGGCATTCGGCATCCGCTATTACCTCGAGCACGAGCGCGTCGTCAGGCGACCTGCAAGACGGCGCGGATCCCCAATCCCATGATGAACAAGCCCCCGAGCCCGTACGCGAGCTCCAGCCAGCCGCGCGCCTTCCATACGTAGCGGTACGAGTACAGGAGCCCGACGGTGATGAACGCGACGAACCCGTAGAACATGTGAAAGCGCGGCGGCTTGTACCCCTGCACGCTCACCAAGAGGACACCGAGCCCGACCTGCACCATCATCATCGACTCGGCGATGATCGTCGGCCACCACAACCACCGGGTGCGCAAACGCGGCCACCGCCACGCGGCGAGCGTGTACGCGCCTGCGAGAAAGTTGGCGACGATCGCGGCGTAGCCCCACGCCCGGTGGACGTCGAGCAGCACTACAAGGCTTGGTCGTCGGCCGCTGCGAAGGACGTGTCGCCGCCACGCAGCAGGCTCTTCAACACCTTGCCGGCCGGGTTGCGAGGCAACGGTTCATCGCGGATCTCGACGTACTCCGGCACCTTGAAGTCCGCGAGATGCACACGACAGAAGTCGCGCAACTCGTCCTCGCGAGCCGACGCGCCCGCGCGCAGCTGCACGACTGCCTTGACCTCTTCGCCCAGGGTCTTGTGCGGCACACCGACTACCGCGGCATCGATCACGTCGGGATGGTCGAACAGCACGTTCTCGACTTCGACGCAGTACACGTTCTCGCCGGCCCGGATGATCATGTCCTTCGCACGGTCGACGAGGTACAGGAAACCATCGGCATCGAGGTAGCCGATGTCACCGGTGTGGAACCAGCCGTCGCTGAAGGACGCCGCATTCGCATCCGGACGGTTCCAGTAGCCGCGGTTCATCACCGTCGGCCCCTTGATCCAGATCTCGCCGCGCTCCCCTGCCGGCACGTCGAGCCCGTTCTCGTCGACCACGCGCAGCTCGACAGTCGGCGCCGCGCGTCCCACCGAGCCGGGGTGCGCGAAGTAGTCGTCCCCGCTGTGCGCGGTCGCCACGGAGGCGGTCTCCGTGAGTCCGTACGCGGTGCTGAGCGTCTTGCGCATGTGCGGGAACACCTGCTCGATCCGCTCGACGAGCTCGGGCGCGGCCGGCGCTCCGCCGTAGGAGGCACGTTTCACCGAGGACAGGTCGTACTTGTGGAGGTTCGGCGATTCGAGGATGCGCCACATGACCGTCGGCACGCCGCCGATCGACGTCACCCGCTCGCGTTCGATGACCTGCATCGCGACGTCGGGATCGAATCGACCGACGGGCATCAGCACGAGCTTGCCGCCGGTCGCATAGCTGAGCGTCATCGTCGACAGACACCCCGTGACGTGGAACAGCGGCACGACGAGCAACGCCGAGGACTGCGTGCCCGCGTCGAGCGCAGGGTTGCGCGCCGGCGCCGCGGCGTTCAACGCGATGATGTTCTGCAGGTTCGCGATCGTCTGGCGGTGGGTGAGCGTCGCGCCCTTTGGCCGGCCGGTCGTGCCCGACGTGTAACAGATGGCGAGGAGATCGTCCTCGTCGATCGGCGTTTCGGGGAACCCCGGGTCGTCACCGGCGAGCAACTTCGAGAACGGCTCGCTGCCGATCTCGAAGACGTGGGCCAGCGCCGCGATCGCGGGGAGCCGGTCCGCCACGACCGCGAGGCGGCGGGTGTCGGCGATCAGCACCTTCGCGCCCGAGTCCTCGAGCCCGAACTCCAACTCCTCGGCTTTCCACCACGCGTTGAGCGGCACGAGCGTGGCACCGAGAATCGCGACGGCCCAGAACGTGATCACCCACTCCGGCACGTTGGCGGACAGCAATGCGACACGGTCGCCGCGCGCCACACCCAGATCGGCGAGTGATCGCGCCAGGACGCGTGCTTGCCGGTCGTGCTCACCGAAGGTGAAACGAAGGTCGCCCTGGACGACCCAGTCGACCTCGAGCCGCCCCGCGTTGCGCGCCATCAGCTCCCGCAGGGAACGCATCCGTTGCTTGTAGACCTGCGTCG
>DASQHW010000532.1:0-13311 GCA_035631895.1 Acidimicrobiia bacterium
ATCTCCCTTGCCGTGCTCGCGATCTTCCCCATGCCGTATCTGCGGTCGTTCGCCTATGCCGGCGTCGCAGTCGTCGCGCTCGCCGCGATCTCGTCGATCGTGGTGCTGCCGTCGGTGCTCGCCGTGCTCGGGCCACGCATCGAAAAGGGCCGCCTGTTCAAGGTGCACGAGACCACCGACGGCGGCTTCTGGCGCCATCAGGCAAACCGGGTGATGCGCCACCCGGTGCCGTACGCCGTGGCCGTGAGCCTCGTCCTGATCCTGCTCGCGATCCCGTTCTTCCACGTGAGCCTCGGGCTCCCCGACGACCGGGTCGGGCCGAAGAGCATGACCAGCCGCGCCGCGACCGACGCGGTGCGACACAACTTCGCGACGCGCGAAGCCGACGCACTCCAGGTACGGATCCCCGATGTCGACGTGACGAAGGACAAGACGGCGATCGACGCGTTCGCGAGGAGAATCGAACGCGTGCACGGCGTCGTGCGGATCGACGCGGTCACCGGCTTCTACGGCGACGTTCTGGGCGATGGCAAGCAGATCTTCATCCCGCCGGAGCTCGGCCCCAAGGCGATCACGCAACGGTTCGTCGCCCAGCGCGGACAACTCGGCACCTACCTGTCGGTCGTCCCGGACGTCGAACCGTTCTCGCCGCAGGGCGAGAAGCTGGTGAAGGACATTCGCGCGACTCCGGCGCCCTTCAAATTCGAGGTCTCGGGGCTCTCTGCGCAGCTCGTCGACACGAAGCACGCTGTGATCTCCCGCCTGCCGATCGCGCTGGGCTTCATCGCGCTCGCGACGTTCGTCCTGCTGTTCATGATGACCGGGAGCCTCCTCGTACCAGCGAAGGCGCTCGTGCTCAACATGCTGAGCCTGACGGCGACGTTCGGCGCCACGGTGTGGATCTTCCAGGACGGCCATCTCTCGAATCTGCTCGGCTTCACGCCGACCGGCACCATCGACGTGTTCACGCCGATCCTGATGTTCTGCATCGCCTTCGGCCTCTCGATGGACTACGAGGTGTTGCTGCTCTCACGCATCAAGGAGGAGTACGACCTCGAACATGACAACGAGCGTGCCGTCGCGATCGGTCTTGCAAAGACGGGGAGGATTGTCACCGCGGCCGCGTTGCTCCTCACGATCGTGTTCCTCGGGATCGCCACGTCACACATTGCGCTCCTCAAGGCATTCGGGGTGGGTCTCGGCCTCGCCGTCATCGTCGACGCGTTCCTGATCCGCGCCACGCTCGTGCCCGCATTCATGCGGCTGGCCGGACGCCTCAACTGGTGGTCACCGAGCTGGCTGCGGCGCTGGCACCTGCGGTTCGGGATCTGGGAGAACGAGCCGATTGCGTTGCTGGACCGCCAGTTCGACTCCAGCGTCTAATTGCACCGCCGGGTTCAGGCGGTCTTTCTGATCTCGTCGAACGAGTCCTGCAGACAGGCGACCAGTGTGTCGGGGTCCGGTACCGCCGCAGGATCGCTGCTGATGCCGACATGCAGCTCGTCCATGTGCGAGATCATCGTGACGTTCACGGCTGCGCCGGCTCGCGGTGAATAACCGAAGTTCTGCAATGAACGCGCGCCCGCGATGTAGACGGGAATCGGGCTCCCCGGCACGTTGCTCGTCACGACATCGATGCCGCGCATCACGTGAGAGACGACCGGCACCACGAACGCGCTCGGGAGAGCGTTGAGCACCCTCGCGATCGGGCTCGCGAACGGAAGCGCGTGCTCACCGCGCTGTGCCGTGGTGACATCCCGCACGAGCTCCATGCGCGCGATCGGATCGTCGACGTCGATCCGGAGCCTGAAGCGCGCGGGCGCGAAATGGTTCCCGAGGCCGTCTCCCCGACCGCGGGTGCTGATCGGCATCGCGACGCGGAGCGCCGGCACGGTGACGCCGTGATGCGCGTGGTATCGCGCCATGCCACCCGCAACACCGGCCATGAACGCGGTGTTGAGCTTCGCGCCTACCCGCCGCGCGGCAGCTTTCATCTCGTCGATCGGCAACACGATGGCATCGAACCGGGTACTGAGCGAGCGCGCCTGCATCAAGGGGCTCAGGGGAGCACCTCCCGGTGCAGCGGCGCGTGCCAGCGAGCGGGTCGTGCCCGCGAGTGAGGTCAACGCGTCGACGGGATGACGTCCGGCGCGCGCGGTGGCGCCGGGCGCCGAGCGGATGAGGGCTGTCAGCACGCCGGCGGCCGCGCGGAGTCCCGCCCTGAGCGCGTCGAGCGCGGACACGGCGTCTTCCACGGGCGCCGGCGGCGCGCTCGGCGGCACGGCCGGATCGCGCTCGAGATCGAGGAACATCAGCGCGATGTCGAGCAGCCCGATGCCGTCACCGATCGAATGATGGATCTTCTGTATTGCCGCGGCGCGACCGTCTGCCAGCCCTTCGACGATATGCGACTCCCAGAGTGGTCGCGCCGGATCGAACGGCCGCATCGCGAGGTGCGCCGCGTAGTCGAGCAGCTGCCGCATCCCGGCGGGCTCACGCAGTCGCGTGTACTGCACGTGATAGTCGATGTCGAAGTCGGCGGTGCTCCACACCGGCGCGGCGCCCGGCAGCGGAGGGCGAAACGGCACCTGATTGATGCGCGGGACACGCGCCACGCCGGCCAGCACTTTGGCGCGGAAGCGATCGTGGTCGGGCGCGTGTTCCAAGATCGCGACCTGCACGATGGTCGAGCGGAGCATCGGCGATCGCTCGAGCCGCAACAACAGCGTGTCCGTCGGACTCAGCAGCCGACGGTTGGTGGCGTCCGTCCCGGTCATGGCGAGCCCCCGCGCTCGGTCAACGAGAAGGCGTCAGTCTGTGCTCGGCACCTTGCCGCACGCAAGGTATGAGTGGTGGCACTGGCAGGCGGCAGGGCAATTCGTTAGCGTCGGCATCGCAGGAGAGCGCGGCGGAGGGGTCACGCAATGGACATCACGGCCCGAGCGGGGGCGCTGGCGTCGCTCCCCCTCTTTGCGGGATTCAATGCCGACGAGATCGCGACCGTCGCGCACCGGTGCACCGAACGGGAGCATCCGAAGGACGAGGTGCTGTGGCACGCGGGCGACCCGGGCGACGAATTCGTCGTCGTCGTCTCCGGCGAGCTCTCGGTGTGGCGCGGCGCGGACGACTCCGAGGTCGTGGCGCGCGTCGGTCCCGGCGAGTGTCTCGGCGAGATCGCACTCCTTCTGGACGAGCCACGCTCTGCGACCGTGAGCTGCTCCCGGCCCTGCCGCCTGCTGGTGCTCGCGGGCGCGGACTTCCAGGAGCTGCTGCGAGGTGATGCCCGCGCGCTCACGTACGTCTCGCAGCTGCTCGCTCGACGAGTGGTCGCGACGACGCGTGCCCGGGTCGCGGTCCGGAAGTCCACGTCGATCGGCGTCGTGGCAGACGACGGCACGCCCGGTGCGAGCCTCGTGGCGAACGCACTGGCGGCGATCGTCGGCTCGCTCACGCGGGGCCGCGTCCTCGTGGTGTCATTGGGGGACGCCGGAAAACAGCTCGACGCACTGACCGCCAACGGTCACGCGTCGACGGCATCGCTCATCGAGCATCGCCGCAACGGCGCGCCCGACCGGCTCGACGTCGCACTGCCCGACGCGGCGGATCCGGAGCTTCTCGGCCACGAGCTCACTGCGTTGCTCGGCGTGCTGGGTGACGACTACCGCGCCGTCGTCGTCGACTTCTCGCCGCACCCTGCGTGCACGATCGCCGCTGCCGCGTCGGCATGTGACGACGCTGTGTCGGTGTCGTACAGGTTCGAGGGGAAGCGCGCTCCTACGGCGCCGCACAGCCGCGTCCTGCGCGTCGTCAACCGCGCCGACCCGCGCGCTCGCGCACTCCCGCTGAACCACTGCGAGCCCTTCATCCTGCGGTACGAGCCCTCGCTCGCCGGTCTGCGCGGTGAAGCGCTCATCCCGTTCTTGCAGGACAACGCGTGGCTGCCCGTGACCCGCACGCTCAATCGACTCGCGCGCAAGGTGCTGCGGGCGACCGTTGGCATCGCGCTCGGTGGTGGCGCCGCGTTCGGCATCTCACACGTGGGCGTGATCGAGGTGCTCGACGAAGCAGGGATCCCCATCGACCTCGTCGCGGGCACGAGCATGGGAACGATCGTCGGGCTCGGCTACGCGGGGGGAATGACCGGCGCCGAGATGCATGACGTCGCCCGCCGGCAGAGCAACCTCCCGACGGCGCTACGCGCGCTCGACTTGTCGTTCTCCGGACTCGGCATCATGAGCGGCCGGCGTCTCGTCAAGACGTTTTCGCACCTGCTGCCGATCGAGACGTTCGAGGACCTGACGCTGCCGTTGGTCGCGGTGGCGACCGACGTGCTGACCGGTTTGGGCGTCTCCATCGGCAGCGGCCGCCTCGAGGACGCGTTCCGGGCGAGCTCGTCGATCCCGTTGCTGTTCGCACCCGCAGAACGCGACGGGCGCATGCTCGTGGATGGCGCGATGGTGGACCCCGTTCCCGCCGACGTCGCCCGTGAGATGGGCGCGGACATCGTGCTGGCCGTGAACGTCGTGCCCAAGCTCAACGGCGACGTTCGTACTCCCCTGTCGCGAGCGTTCGGCGCGTTGAACCGCCTCAACCCACTCGCGCACCTCAATGGCAAAGTGGGGGCTCCGCACATCGTCGACATCTTCATGAACTCGCTCGTCGCGATCCAATACGAGCTCGGCAACTTCAAGGCGCTGACGGCAGACGTGCTCGTCAACGTCGACCTCGCCGATTTCACTTGGATCGACTTCACGTCCGCGATCCCGATCGTCGAGCGTGGCGCGAAGGCGGCCGACGCGGCGCTGCCCGCGATCCGAGAGGCCTACGAGCAACGCCTCGCCGGCGTGTGACGCCGCTTACGAGGCCGGCACTGCCTTCTCGAGCTCGGCGACGGCATCGTCGACGTAGCCCGCGAGCTGCGCGACATTCGGCAGCAGATCGGGACACACCTGGAACCCGAAGCTCACCGTGTCGAGGTAGCTGACGACCGTGATGTTGAGGCCCATGCCCTCGAGCAGCGGGCCCATTGGGAGCATCTGCGAGACGCGACCACCCGCGATCCAGAGCGGGAAGTCGGGCCCGCGCACGTTCGAGATCATCAGGTTGGCCACGGGTGGGAAACGGTCCGCGAGGTGGAGCGCCGACACGGCGTGCATTGCGGGGCTGATCGTCTTGGGTGGGAGCATCGACGCAAGCGAATACAACAGCTCGTGTCCGCTCTGCTCGTAGAACTCCTTCGCGGCAGCGGCGGTACGGGTCGTCGCCGCGACACGCTCCGCCGGGTCTTCGATGTGCACCGGGATCGCGTAGAACATCGTCGAGAACCGGTTCCCGCCCACTTCATGTTCGAGACCTCGCTCCGAGACGGGAATCGCCGCAACCAGCGGACGATCGGGCAGCTCGTCCTGATCGGTGAGGTACAACCGCAAGGCGCCGGCACAGACGGCGATCAGCAAATCGTTCAGGGTCGCGCCGTACGCACGCCGGATCTCCTTCAGACGTGAAAGCTCGACGGACGTGAACTCGACGGTGCGTCGCGGGGTCAGCGCGCGGTTGAACGAGAGGCGCGGTGCGGTGAGCGGCAACGCGAGGTCGGGATCTCCCACGCGTTGCGCGGTCCGCACGAGCATGCTCGCGACGCGCGGCGCGGACCGCGCGAAATCACGTGCCCATCGCACGCTGCCGCGTACCGACTCTCGTGCCCGGTCCGCGGTCGTGAGGCGCTGCGGTTCGGGACGGGGCGGCACCACGACCGGCGCGCCGTGTGGCTCCAGGTCGAAGAAGGGCGCCAGGCTTCCGATGCCCGAGGCGCCGTCGAGCACCGCGTGGTGCACCTTGCAGATGACCGCGACGCGGCCGTCCTCCAACTCGTCGACGAGCCACATCTCCCAGAGCGGACGATCGCGTCGCAGCGGGCGCGATGCAATGTCGCCCGCGATGCGTCCGAGCGCGCGGAGGTCCTTCGGCGGATCGAGCAGTGCCTGGTGCAGATGCGTGTCGACCGCGAGGTCGGCTTCGTCCTCCCACACGGGATTGGCCAAGCCGGGAAGTGTCTGCAAGTGCCGGCAGAGCATCGAGACCAGCGGCAACCTGTTCTCGATCCGGTCGCGCGCGACGCGGTAGTGCTCCGCCGAGGGAATGTCGGGATCGGGTTCGATGAGCAGCACCGCGAGAATGTTCAGCTGTTGCGCCGAGGTCTCGAGAGAAAGCAGCGCCGCGTCGAGTGTCGAGAGAAATTCAGCCGCCATGCGCGCAGCGTACGAAGCTGCGCCTCCGGCGGCAACAAGCAGGTCACCGCTCAGGCTGGGGAGAATTACTCACCCGGAGACGCGCGTTTACAGCTCGGCGACGACTCCAAGACGCTGCACACCGTGGACACGGCCCAATCCCTGCAGCGTGAGGCTACGCGTGTCTTGTACAACGATCCACGGTGCAAGCGATTCCGCGGGATAGCCCATCGCGAGCAGCTCGCCGGGACCCGCGGACTCACAGAGCCGAGCTGCGAGGTTGATCGGGCGACCGATGTAGTCGTCACCGTCCAGGATCAGCACGTTGCCGTGTGCGAAGCCCCCGCGGAGTGCCAGTGGCTGTTTGGCGCAGCGAGCGACGATCTCGACGGCCGCGGCGAGCGTCGGACCCACCTCCACGCCGACGATCATCGCCCCGTCTCCGAGCCACTTGTCCACGCGGACCCCGCGCCTCGCCGCGATCGCGCGGGTCAGGTTCCGGAAGGTGCGCAGCTCGTCGATCGCCGCCTCCTCGCCGTGGGCCGCCGTGAAGCTGGTGAACCCGCACAGATCCAAGAAGATGAACGCCCGTGCGACGGTCGGGATGTTCTCCGCGACGAAGTTCGGGTGTTCGAGCCCACTGCTATTGGTCCCGGTGCCAACAGTGCCCACAGGAGCCCCACCGGCCCCGTTGGTCGCCTGCGGTACCCGTCGAGCAAGCCAATCGTGTGCGGCATCGCGGGCGCGCGTCACCAACGAGTCCATGCTGTAGAGCTCATCGTCACGTTGCCGCGCGTTCTGAGGCATGGCCGATCACCTTATGAGTGACACGTCTCGCGGCCGGACATCTGGGTGTAAATCTCACGCGAACAGGCGATGACGGGCCGCGTCAGACCGTCCACGCCGGGGTGAAGTGCCGGCCGCGCGAACCCGGGTTGGCGGGGACAAACCGGACGAGTCGACCCCAGCGCTCCCGCGCGGCTCCCCGAAAGGCGGCACTACATCCCTCGCTCCGCCGTGCCGATCCGATCAGGCAACAACCAGCTTCGAGGGATGCAGGTGACCGAGCCGGGCGCGCGCGAACAGGTGGGCAGGGACCGCGGCCCCGCGCGCGTCGGCTGGCTGACGGTCGCGCTCGCCGCCTCCTTCGCCGCGACATTCCCGCTCGTGGCCTCGGAGCGGGCCCTACACCCGGTGCACTTCTGGGGGTTCTTCGTCATCACCGCGCTGTTCGCGGCCGGCGAACTGCTGCTCATCCACGTCCCGACCAGGCGCGATACCCACACCGTGTCGTTCAGTGACGTCCCGCTCATCCTCGGGCTCTTCCTCCTGCCGGCCGCGCAATTCCCTCTCGCGGCCGTCATCGGCACCTCGCTGGCGTTGCGATTCCATCGCAGACAACGTGGCGTGAAGCTGGCCTTCAACGTGGCGGAGATCGGCGTGCAGCCGGTCGTGGCGATAGTCGTCTTCCGATCCGTCGCAGGCCACAGTGCGCTCGCGTCGCCCCGTACGTTCGCTGCCGCGATCGCGGCCGCCCTCGCGGCGGATCTCCTTTCGGCCGTTCTGGTCAGTCTCGCGATCGGCCTCTTTCGTGGCACGCGGCCGGAGCTGGGCGCGTTCGAGGTGGTCGAAGGCGCGCTGGCCTCGGTCGCCAAGGCGGCGCTCGCGCTGCTCGCGGTCTCGGCGGTGCTGTACAACAGCGCCGCAGCGCTGACGATGGCGGCGGTGAGCGCGACGACGATGTACCTCGCGTTCCGGGCGTACGCGCTGCTGCACGAACGCCATCAACGACTCGACATGCTCTACCGGTTCACGAGCGCTGTCGGCGGCTCGGTGCAGCTCGACGCGATCGCCGAGACGGTCGTGAAAGAGGCTCGCGACCTCCTGCGCACGGCGTGTGCCGAACTCTGCGTAGAGATGCGTCCGGGGACGACGATCACGTGGCGCGCCGACGCGGACGGCTCGGTGACACGCAACCGGCTGAGTCCCGTTGAAGAGGACGCGTTGTGGCAGCGTGTCGTCGAAGGCGATGCGCTGGTTGCGGAGGACGACCACCTCGCCGTGCCGCTCGCCATGCACTCACGCGCACGCGGGTATCTCTCGGTGCGGGGGCGCCTGGGCGCGGATGCGGCTTTCGACGCGGTCGACATCCGCCTGTTCGAGGCGCTCGCCCACCAGGCCGCGATCGCACTCGAGAACGGTGGCCTGGTCCTGCAGCTCGAGATCGAGATGCGGGAGCGCGAGCACCGCGCGACACACGACCAGCTCACAGGGCTCGTCAATCGCATGTGTTTCAGCGAGACGCTCGAGACTGCGCTGTCCGCCGGCGACGGTCCCCGCGCGCTGTTCGTGCTCGGACTCGATCGCTTCAGCGAAGTCAACGAGACGCTGGGACACGACAACGGCGACACGGTGCTGTGCGAAGTCGCCAATCGTCTGCGAGGTGCGATCGAAGGCACGACGGTCGCGCGTCTGGGTGGTGACGAGTTCGCCGTGCTCACGTCGGGCCATTTCTCCGTCGATGATCTGCGCACCGTCGGCGATCGGCTCGTCGCCGCCGTGACGCGGCGTCTCACGATCGACGGTCTGCACCTCGAAGCAGGCATGTCGATCGGTGTGGCGATGGCGCCCGATCACGCGACCGACGCCGAGAGCTTGCTCCGATACGCGGACACCGCGATGCGGCACGCCAAGCATCGCCGCTCGGGATTCGAGGTGCATGTGGGCCGCGGCGAGACCGACATGCGCCGCCGGCTCGCGCTCGCGCATCAGCTCCGCGAAGCGATCGACGGTCGCGAGCTGACGGTGTACTACCAACCCAAGATCGAGACGGTGTCCGGATGGAGCGTCGGCGTGGAGGCGCTCGTGCGATGGAACCATCCACAGCTCGGGTTCTTGCCACCCGACGAGTTCATTCCGATTGCCGAGCACACCGGCTTCATCGAGCCGTTGACGACGCTTGTGCTCGACACGGCATTGGCCCAACGACGCACGTGGGCGGACGCCGGCCTGGAGCTCGGGATCGCGGTGAACGTCTCCGCGCGGTCACTCGCCGATCGCTCGTTGGCCGATCGCGTCACACGGGCCCTCGTACGGAATCGCTGTCCTTCTGACGCCCTCACGATCGAGATCACCGAGTCTCAGTTGATGGCGGACCCCGACCGTGCCGCAGACGCATTACGCGAGCTCCATGGGCTCGGCGTACGCATCTCGATCGATGATTTCGGGACGGGATTCTCGTCGTTCTCGTCGCTCCGCGAGCTGCCGATCGACGAAGTGAAGATCGACAAGTCGTTCGTGTTCGGAGTGATGAACAACGAGAGCGACGCCGCGATCGTCCGTTCGATCACGGCGCTCGGTCGCAACCTCGGCCTGCACGTGACGGCCGAAGGGGTCGAGAATCGGGACAGCCTGGAGTTCGTGACCGCGTGCGGTGCGCACGCCGCGCAGGGCTACTACTTCTCCAAGGCGCTACCGGCCGATGAGCTCGAAGCGTGGATCCGCGACCGATTGACGGCGGAGATCCGGTCGTGACGCCGACGAAGTTCCGTGAAGACGGATGGCGCGGGGTCGGCAGGTCGACGCTCGTCTTCGCGGCAGGACCGGCCGCGATCATTGCCGTCCCGTGGCTGCAGCGAGCGCACCTGATCGCGCAGACGTCGCTTCCACTGCTCATCGTGCTGCTGCTCGCATGCAGCGCGACCAACGCTTGCGCGATCGCGCTGGAGGCACGGCTCTCGCCGACCCGAGGCCTCCACCTGCGCACGGCGGTAGCCGCGATCAGCACCGCGTGGGTCGTGTACGCGACGGGATGGGGCCCGATCTTGCTCATTGGATTTGCGATAGGCATCGCCGACGCGGTCCGTATTCACGGCTCACGCGCGTGGAGGCCGAGCCTCGCGTGGAGCGCGGTTGCAATCGTGGGTGGCGAGATCACCGTTGCGATCGGGATCGCGCCGACCGTGGTGCGACCCGCGATCGCGCATGCGGTTGCGGCCTCGACCTTTGTCTGTCTCGCGCTGGTCGCGCGAACGCTCGGGTCATCCGCCAGCGCGGCCGAAGAGGCCGCCGCACGAATCGCGGCGGGACGCGCGTACTTCCGGGATCTCGTACAACACGCTGCGGATGTGATCGCCCTCGTCAGCCCCGACCTTCAGGTCGAGTACATCAGCCCGGGGATCGAACCGCTCGTCGGGCGTCCGCCGGAATCCTGCACCGGGCGTCACATCGGAGAAGTACTGGGCTACGACGCGGCCGACGACATCGCCCGCGCCTACGACACCCTCACCTTGTCCGACTACATCAGCTGCGAGTGGCACCTGACGAACGAGTTGAGCGAGCAACGACAGGCGTTCGCACGCTTGACGCGACGCGCGGACGGATCACTCGTCCTGAACCTGCGCGACGTGACCGAGCAACGCGCGCTGGAAGCCCAACTCGAGTTTCGTGCGAATATCGACACGCTCACCGGGCTGCCGAATCGAGCTGCGCTGACACAACACCTGCTCCACGCCGGTTCGCTCGAGCACACGGCTGTTCTGTTCATCGACCTCGACGGCTTCAAAGAGGTCAACGACTCCCTCGGCCATGAACGGGGAGATGCCGTGCTCCGCGACGTCGCGTCGGGGATCGCAGCTGCAGTGCCCGACGGCGTCGTCGTGGGGCGATTGGGCGGCGACGAGTTCCTCGCGATTGTGCACCGCAGCGACGTCGGCCGCGCGAGGACGATCGCGCGCGACGTCATCACCGGCGTCCAGAACGTCGGCGCGACGCTGACTCGCTACCCGTTGAGCGCAAGTGTGGGGATCGCGCGCGGAAGCGGCGACGAGTCGCCCGAGCAACTCCTGGTCCGCGCGGATCAAGCGATGTACCGGGCGAAGGCCTCCGGGCCGGGCCGCGCCGAATACGCCGTCACGACGGTGCCGGCGCAATGACGGCGGACCGGTGGAACGCCGAGGTCAGCCGCGGGTGCGGGCGATGCCCGCCCGCTGCAGGACCGCGGCCGGCACACCCGCGTCCCGCCATGCGGCGTAGCTGATACCGCGATTGGCACTGAACTGGCGGGCCACCTTCACGAACGACGCCTCGAGCGTCTTCGTGTCCGCACTGTCGCCACCGGTCTCGGCGAGGCGGGCTCGAAGGTCGCGTACCTCCTGCGCCGCGAGGACCCTCGCAACTCCAGACGAGGATTTCACCGTCGCCTCTGCCGCGGCGAGGCGTTTCCGCAAGGTCACGGGCGAGACCTTTCGACCGCGTTTCTTGGGGACATTGACCACCGACAAGTACCGGTCGACGATCGATGACATCTCGCGGCCCCGCGCGAGCGCCGCCTTGTGCGTGGTCGTCATCTTCCGCGGGCCACGCCGTTTCGTTGCGGCTTTCTTCGCTGACTTTGCCGGAGCCATGAATCCATAGTCCTTTCGGATCGGAGGTCACAAAAGGTACACAAGAAATGTGTGCACATGCGAAAGGTTCGGTCGGTTCCAGGATCTCTCGGTCCACGGAAGCACCGTGATCGGCGCCCTGCGGGAACCGAAGTGCCAAACACAGGCAACCTGACTGCCACTCGGAACCATGAACCCGGAAGCTCTTTCCCTTTCTTTACCTTCCTTCACCTTGGGGCACCGGGGTTCCGTTGGCCGGCGGATATTCTTGAGCGTTCGCTCCCGACGTACCGCGTCGATATCCGCCCCGGGACCAGGTGGCGGAAGGGTGAGTGAGACCTTGACGACATCGCAGCGGCTGGGACGGCTCCGCGATGCATTCGCGCGCCGACCGCGACGCTCATCGTCACACAGTTCGCTCGACGCATGACCCGTTCCAAGACGTTCGGTGTCAGTCGGCATGGTGACGGCAACGGTCAGGCTCGACTCGTGCTCCATGGGGAGCTGTACCTCGCGACGGCTCCGCAATTCGCTGTCAACGTCATTCGAGCGTGCACCGACAGGCCCGCCGAGATGCTCATCGATCTCTCCGCGCTCGACTACTGCGATTCATCGGGCCTGCGCGAATTCATCCGGGCGGCCAAGCTCTGCGCGGGCAACGGCACGAGACTGAGGGTCGGCGGTGCAAGGGGCAGGGTGCGCCGCGTGTTCGAGCTCACCGGCATCGCGGACGTGGTCGGCCTCGAGCCGTGACGGCGTGCCGGTGCGTGGATGCCGCGCCGCCGAATTACCTCCGCGAAGTGGGTACGAGTCCGCAGACTCCGAGGAGCGCCCGCCGTACCCTCGCCGCATGGCGAGTTGTCCCGGACGGTTGCTGGCGCACGCTGACGGCACAGTCGCCGGGTGCACCCTCGGCGCCGCAAAATGCCGAGGCCGCGAGCTTCCCCACGAAGGCGCCCCCGTGCGGTGTTGGACCTGGACGCGTAAGGGCTGCGCCTACTGCAGCGTGCAGCAGACCATGCCTCGTCTCGCACGCGACACGACGCATCTGAGGCTCGCCGTCAAGGGCGTGCGCACGTTCTGAGACGGAGCTGCTCGGTTCGGCCGATGTCGCCCGGCAGCGGGATGCTTCTGCCGATGAGTTGTGCGTGTCCAGGGTCGAGACTGCCCGAGCGATCTTCGACAGCTACCTGGCGCAGGATCGGGAGACTGCGGACCGGCTGCTGGCGGACAAGTGGCCGCATTCACTGAATCGCGTACTGGAGTCGCTGCGCGCCTCGCGCCATCCCGTAGCGCGATCGCGCTAGTGGATATCGGGACGTCAGCCCCTGTAGCCGGGATCGTCGCGAGCCGACACTCAAGAGAGATGGGGGGACGGTTTCGGGAGGCCACGGAAGGCACTCGAACCGGAGTTCGAAAAGGAAGCCGAGGTGCCACCTCGGCTTCCTTTCGAACGCTACGCGAGCCGCTCAGTCGTTGCTCGTGCCGTGGTGCTTGTTCTTCAGCCCTGGCGGCCCCTCGAGCTCACGGCAACCGAGGCCGCCCTCGAACTCCAGCGCCTGACCCGCCGCCCGCAACGGGAATGAGACAATTGGCCGGCGGTCGCGCGTCACATCACCCGGATGCGCGGCACATCCCGACGTCGAGGTGAGGGGACGATATGCAGGCTCGATATGGCTTCGCCCTGGTGATCGCCGTGA
>DASQHW010000533.1:0-2481 GCA_035631895.1 Acidimicrobiia bacterium
CGAGTTCGGCACGGGTCTGCTCAGTGGTGTTCACGTGGGGAAACGGGTGGTCGGGCACGTCGAGTCCGAGCGCGCTGCAGATGGGCCCCCAACCCTCGTCCGGATGCCATTCCACGAAGCGGTCCGCAGGCGCGGTTGCACGCACACGGTCGTTGTAGGCGAGGTACGCCGCCTTCGCGGCCGCTTCGTTCAGCCAGTCGGGAGTGGACGACGTCATCATCCCGCGGCCCATTCCCGTCCAACCATCGTCGGGTGCATCGGGCGCGAAATACGTCGCCAACGCAGGAAAGATCGTGCTCGACGCGCTCTTCCACCACGCATCAGGGTCCCGAACCGACAACAGCACGACGGCATCGGGAAACGCCTCGCTCAGCTCCCGCCAGAACGGCGCGGCCGGCCAGTCCACCGATGCTTCGTAGCCGGCGAAGAACGCATCCCATGCAGGAAGAGTGCCTGCATAGGCGTCGGCCCAGACCTTCGCGTCATCAGGCCGTTCCCGTACTTCCATCATGTGATAGCACCGACCGTCGAGGAGCTCCTCGAGCGCGAGCTTGAGAGAGGTAGTGCCCGTTCGACCGAGCCCGGCACCGATGACCTGAAGCCCCACGTCCCTGCTTTCTTGTCCAACAGCGGGCGATGCGACGTCAATCGTAGACCGGCGTTGTCGTCATCCCGCTGCAGGAGGTGACTGCGTGATCCGGACGACGGTCTCGTTCGGTCGGGTCGACTTCCACCGACCGTGGCTTGTCCACTCACGTGCGGCGAAGCGTACGGACGTGATGCGGTACTGCTCGGCGTGGGCAACGAGCCAGCCGGCGATCGTCCAGCCGCGCGAGGTCGATACCGGTGTGTCGAGCGCGGGGGCGCCGAGCTCGCGCGTCATCGCCGGAACCGGCGACGGGGGCGGTGTGTGCGAGGGCGCAAGAGCGAACTGGCACGTGAGCGCGGCGGGCAGCTCACCGGTCGTTGCCCTCGCGAGCGTGCGCGCGAGAGGTTCCCACCGCGCGTATGCCTCCGGGGCATTGCTGCGTTGCACAGCTTGGGCAGCGTCGGTGACGGAGCTCGATTGCCAGTCGGGAACGCGATTCAGGGCCTTGAAGAACGCCGTGGCGGCGTAGCGCGGGTCCATCAGTTGCGCGGGCGTGCCCCAACCCTGTGAAGGCCGTTGTTGAAACAGCCCGAGCGAGTCCCGATCGCCGTACCGCAGATTGTGCAGGTTCGACTCCTGGAGCGCGGTTGCGAGCGCGATCGTGACCGCGTGGTCGATCATGCCTAGCTGCTTCCCGACCGCGGTGATCGTCGTCGCGTTCGCGGCCTGCTCCAGGTCGATCGTGAACTTCGCCGAGTCCCCCACGACTCGGCACTCCGAGACCGTCCGGCTCCTTCCGCTCAGAGCCGCCCAGACCGCCGCCACGCCCACGACCAAGACGGCGAGAAGCGCGAGCGCGATCGCGAATCGGATCACCCGGTGACCGCGGCGGCCGTGCCGGCCCGCGACGCCGTCGCTGGTGCCGGCCGGGGGGAGCATCGGCCGACGATACCGCCGGCCGACCGTCAACCCCCGCGCGACGCGAGCGTCTGCGCCGGACTTCGCGGCACTCGCCTGCTCCGCTACATCGAGGAGCGACCTGCGTACACAAGAACGTCACAGCGACGACGTGGCGCTCCACGTGCCGGGGGGAATGCGATGACCTTGATCGGTGACAGCGATGATGTGCGCTGAAGGCGCGACCTCAGCGACGTCGCGCTCGGGTGTGCTGCGCCGCGCAGAAGATGCACGTGACCGCCGCCGGTTGGGCTTCGAGGCGCTCGATCGCGATCGGCTCCCCGCAACGAGCACAAATTCCGTAGGCGCCATGGCGCAGCCGATCGAGCGCAGCGTCCAGTTCGGCAAGGTGTGCACGCGCCCGTCCGAGAAGGGCGGCGACCTGGGCGCGTTCGAACCCGACGGTCGAACCTTCGGGATCGTGTTCATCGTCGGAGTTCGCGGCATCCGACGCGTCCACGATGGCGTCGAACTCGCGTGTGAGCGCCGCGAGCCGATCGACTGCCCGCTCGCGTTCGTTCGTCAGCCGTTCTTCGAACGTCACGGCGCAACCCATACCCCGAATGTGTCCGGAAATGTCGCGCGGCCCGCGGACATCGTTCGGTAGCGTCGACGGGCATGGCGACACAGAGCGAAAAGGCAGATCGCTTCGCAACGTTGCATCACGGTCAGACCCCCTTGCTCCTGCCGAATCCCTGGGATGCGGGTTCGGCGAGACTGTTCGTCTTCCTGGGATTCGACGCCCTGGCCACGACCAGCTCCGGCTTCGCGGGCACCCTCGGCCGTCTCGACGGCCAGACGACCAGGGACGAGGCACTCGCTCATGCCGCGGCGATCGTCGGGGCCGTCGACGTACCGGTGAGCGCCGATCTCGAGAACGGGTTTGCCGACGAGCCCGGCGACGTTGCCGAAACGATCACGCTGGCTCGTTCGAC
>DASQHW010000534.1:0-4953 GCA_035631895.1 Acidimicrobiia bacterium
ACGACGGACTTCGAGGTGACGATGATGTTCGGTCCGGACGCGCCGCCGGAGCGGCGCGCGGAGATCAACCGCATGCTCGACTCGTTGCGCTTCTAGTGCCAGCTCACGTGCACCTTGCATCCCCAGCCGCTGAGGCCGAAACGCGCGTAGATGCGTTCGGCGACGATGATCTGCTGCGCCTTGGTCGCATAGCCCGGGTTCGATGCGAACTCGTCGCCGCCGAACGCGTGCCATGTACCGATGAAGATGCCGAGCCCGCCCCCGTACCGATCGACGATGCTCCAATCACCGTGATTTTCGCAACGCGCAAGTTCGTCCCATTGTGCAATGCGACGCTGTAGCGCCCGCAACAACACGGCCGTCTGCAACGTCCTTTCCGCGGTCTTCAACGTCTTCTCCGCATTTGCGCGGACGATGCGTCGTCGCGAAGAGATCATTCGCACGTCGATCTTCCGTTCGGGCACCGCGCGAAAGGACACGTCACGCGCCGGCGGCGCAGCCGTTGCAGCATGCGGGGCCATGGTGCGTGGTGCGTCGAGCGCGGACCACGCCGCGAGCGGCAATGCGAGGAGCAAGGCCATCGCTTGCAGTGAATGCGCGCGGCGGCGTGATCTGCGGGGTTGGGGCATCGCGCGTGTCTCCCTTTGGATCGGACGCGTGCGGGAGTACCGGCCCGGAGCAGCCGCGTGGGCGCAACCGGGGGCACTGCGGGGATGCGTGACGCTACCCGCGGCCGCGGTCACGAAAACCTGACAGGGGCGTCAGGGTCGCGCTGCTAGCCTCGCTCGGCGGTGAGCGGGTAGTGAACGATACGGACAAGACCGACGACGGTGAGACGCGCAAGGCCGGCTTGCGGCTCATGCGCGAGATGGTCCGGCCGCACCGCCGTTTGATGTACCTCGGCATCGCCGCCGGCTTGACCTGGGCGGTCGCCAGGGTGTCGGTGCCGACCATGGCCGGCGACGCAATCGACTACGGGATCCGGCGCGGACGCTGGAGCACGACCGCGATCTGGACGGGACTGATCCTCGGCGCGGGCGCCGTGCAGGCCGTGAGCACAGGGCTCCGGCGATACGCCGCGTTCGGACTTGCATGGCGCGTCGAGACCGACCTCCGCATGAAGCTCGTCGCGCACCTCCAGCGCCTGCATTTCGCGTTTCACGATGAGGCGCAGACCGGCCAGCTGATGGCCTATGCGAACACGGACATCCAGCAGATCAACAACGTCATCCTGCTGATCCCGCTGACGATCGCCAGCACCATCCAGATGATCGCGGTCGTCGTCATCTTGTTCCTGCGCAGCCCCGGGCTTGCGCTGTTCGCGCTCGGCGCCTTGCCGCTCCTGAACTTCTCGGCGACGCGTTTCAACCGCCGTATGTATCCGGTCGGCATGCGGCTCCAGCAAGAACTGTCCGAGCTCTCCGGTGTCGTCGAGGAAAGCGTCACCGGAGTGCGCGTCGTGAAGGGCTTCGGGGCCGAGGGGCTGCAACGCGACCGGCTCTCCGCCGAGGCATCGAGCGTGTACGACCGCTCGATGGACCAGGCGCGCCTGCGCGCGAACTTCATGCCTCTCATCGACCTGCTGCCGACACTCGGACTCGTCGGGATCCTGTGGTACGGCGGCCACCAGGTGCTCGCCGGGCACCTCTCGGTCGGTGACGTCGTCGCCGCCAACCTGTACGTGCTCATGCTGATCTGGCCGCTGCGCATGATCGGCATGCTCGTCGGCCAGCTTCCGCGCTCGGCCGCCGCAGCCGGGCGGATCAACGCGGTGCTCCTGACCGATCCTGCCATCGAGGACGCTCCGCATGCCCGGCCGCTTCCGGACGGGCCGGGCAACGTGAAGTTCGAGGAGGTCACGTTCTCATACGGCCGTGGCCCGGCGGTGCTCGACGGCTTGTCGCTCGAGATCCGCGGCGGTGAGGCGGTCGCGCTGGTCGGCGCCACCGCGTCGGGCAAGACGACGATCGCACGCCTGATCCCGCGTTTCTACGATGCCCGAGTCGGCCGCGTATGCATCGACGGCGCGGACATTCGTGAGGCGCGCCTGGCGGACGTGAGGCGAGCGATCGGCATCGTGTTCGAGGACACATTCCTGTTCTCCGACTCCGTACGGAACAACATCGCCTTCGCCGACCCCAGCGCCCCGAGCGAGGCAGTCGTTCGTGCGGCGAAGCTCGCCGGTGCCGACGACTTCGTGCGTGAGCTTCCCGACGGCTACGAGACGATCATCGGTGAGCACGGATACTCGCTGTCGGGAGGCCAGCGTCAGCGAATCGCTATCGCCCGCGCAGTGCTCGCCGACCCGCGCGTGTTGATCCTCGACGACGCGACCTCTTCGGTCGATCCCACGAAGGAGCATGAGATCCGCTCGGCACTGGCGGAGGTGATGCAGGGGCGAACGACCATCATCATCGCTCACCGGCCGGCCACGATCGCGCTCGCCGACCGTGTCGTCCTGCTCGACGGCGGCCGTGTCGTCGCCGACGGCACACACGAGGAGCTGCTCGCAACCTGCTCTCGCTACCGTGAAGTGCTCGCGCGTGCCGCTGCCGACGAGCGCGCCGGCGTGGTCGACGACGAAGAGCTCCCCGACAACAACGTCCGAGAGGCGAGCTAGCCATGGGCGTGCGGACGCAGCGGAGCCAGGGACGGCGCAGCGAGGGAGCGTCCTAATGGGCGTGCGGACGCAGCGGAGCCAGGGACGGCGCAGCGAGGGAGCGTCCTGATGGGATGGTGGGGCGACAGCGTTCCGGAAGAGACGCTTTCGCGGGACGAGGCGTCACGCGTGCTGCGGCGCCTGTTCCGCATGCTGCGACCGCAGCGCGCGCTGATCGCGCTCGCCACGGTCGTGCTGATGGGGCAGGCCGCCGCGTTGCTCGCCGGTCCCGCGCTGGTGCGGCACGGCATCGACGCGGGACTCCTTTCGCACCACGGCAAGGGCGACGCGGGAGCGCTCGACCTCTCGGTCGTGCTGTACCTGGCGATGGCGTTCATCGGCCTGATTCTCGGACGCGCGGCCATTGTGCTGGTGGCGCGGGTCGGCGAGGCGTTCCTGCGCGACCTGCGCAACCGCCTCTTCGGCCACACGATGAGCTTGTCGCTCGACTACTTCGAGACCGAGAAGACCGGCAGGATCGTTGCGCGGATGACCTCCGACATCGACGCGTTGCAGGAGCTGATCTCCCAAGGGCTCGTGCTGTTCGTGCAGAACATCTTCTTGTTCACCGGCGCGGTCATCGTCGTTCTGCTGTTGTCGTGGCAGCTTGCGCTCGGTGTGCTGATCATCGTGCCGCCGGTCTTCTTCGCGAGCCGCTGGTTCCGCCGCGTGTCGAACAAGGCGTACCTCGAGGTGCGCGACCGGATCTCGACCAACCTGTCGACGCTGCAGGAGAGCCTCGAAGGCGTCCGTGTCGTGCAGGCCTTCGGTCGCGAGCGCCAGTTCGCCAAGCGGTTCGAGAAGTCGAACGAAGACCAGTTCGAGGCGAACATGCGCACGACGCGCATCTCGGCCAAGTACTTCCCGGTCGTCGAGTACGCGGGCGTCGCGGGAACTGCCGTGATCATCGGATACGGCGGCTGGCTGTCGACGCGAGGTGTGGTCACCGTCGGCACGGTCGCAGCCTTCGTGCTCTATCTGAACAACCTGTTCGAGCCGATCAACCAGCTCAGCCAGCTGTACAACGTCGTGCAGTCCGCGGGTGCGGCGCTCCAAAAGATCTTCGGGGTCCTGGACACGCGGCCCACCGTGCGACAACACCCGGGCGCGGTCGACTTGCCGAGCGCGAGTGAGATCGACGTGGATCATGTGTCGTTCGCCTACGGTCCCAACGAGCGCGTCCTGCACGACGTCTCGTTGCACATCGGTGCGGGTGAACGGCTTGCCCTCGTCGGCCCGACGGGTGCCGGGAAGTCGACGCTCGCCAAGCTCATCGCGCGGTTCTACGACCCCGTAGAGGGCGCGGTCCGCGTGGGCGACGTCGACTTGCGCCAGGCGACGTTCGTGTCGTTGCGTGAGCGCATCGTCGTCGTGCCCCAGGAGGGTTTCCTGTTCGCGGGCACCCTGCGCGACAACGTCCGGGTCGGTCGTCCCGCCGCGTCGGACGCCGAGGTCGACGAGGCACTGCGGGCACTGGGCCTGCTCGACCGGTTCCTCGCGTTTCCCGACGGCCTCGAGACCGAGGTGCGAGAGCGGGGATCGCGGCTCTCGGCGGGGGAGCGTCAGCTCATCTCACTCGCTCGGGCGGCGCTCGCCGACCCGACGGTCCTCATCCTCGACGAAGCGACCTCGAACCTCGACCCGGGCACCGAACGCTCCGTGGAACAAGCGCTCGAGCGGCTGACACACGGCCGAACCGTGGTGGTCGTCGCGCACCGCCTGTCAACGGCCGCGCGCGCCGATCGAATCGCGGTGATCTTCGACGGCCGTCTGACGGAGCTGGGCACCCACGAGGAGCTCGTCGCCCACGAAGGTCACTACGCGTCTCTCTATCGCGCCTGGGCCGCCCACCAGGCGACACCCGATGTCGCGTGATTCCGGGTCGCGACTCACCTCCGAGCGGCGTACCAGTCGTCGCGCTGTTGCGTGAAGCCGCCGAGGAGCCGGGTCGCCGGAATTCGCTCGAGGCCCCCGCTCGCGAGCTCCCGTACGGCATCCACCGGTGCGGGGTCTGCGAACACTGACTCGTCGCCGAACGAGAGAGCGGCGCGGCCCGTCGGGTCGGTGATCCACCACGACGCTTCGAGGGCGATGCCATTCGGGTCGGTGAAGTAGATCGAGTTCATGATGCCGTGGTCGACGACGTCCGTGACCTCGCAATCGGCGCGCTTCAACCGGTCGCGTAGCTCGAGCAATGCCTCCTCGTCGGCGAGGGCGAACGAGACGTGGTCGAACTGCGACGCGAGGGGGTGCGGGATGCCCGCCGGCTTGGCGAACTGCTCCAATTCGAGACC
>DASQHW010000535.1:0-7797 GCA_035631895.1 Acidimicrobiia bacterium
CGTCCCGCCGGTCGTCACCACCAGGCCCGAGAAACCGTCGCACAGCGCGCGGAGCGCACGCTCGACGTCACCCGCGCCGTCGCCCGTCACCTCGTGCGCCACGACGTCGTATCCGGCCGCCGCCAGGTGCTCGACGAGCGCGCGCCCGCTCTTGTCCGCGCGCGTCCCGCCGGCGACGCCGTCGGAGACGGTCAGCACCTTGGCCTGCAGGGTCATCGTCGGTCGCCGGCCTCGCGGATCTTGCGCGCGGCGACCACGGGGTCGTCGGCACCGAAGATGCCGGTGCCCGACACGAGGATGTCGACGCCGGCGTCCGCCGCAAGGTGCGCGTTGTCGACCTTGATCCCACCGTCGATCTCGATCTCGACCGCCAACTGTTCGGTGTCGATCACCGCACGGGCCTCGCGCACCTTGTCGAGCACCTCCGGAATGAACGGCTGGCCGCCGAAGCCGGTGTGCACGCTCATCACGAGCAGCAGGTCGATCTCCGCGAGATACGGACGCACTGCAACGAAGGGAGTCTGAGGTTCGAGCGAGAGGCCGACGCGCATGCCGCGCTGCCTGATCTCGTCGAAGAGCGGTCGAGGATCCCCGAGCTCGATGTGAATCGTGCAGCCGTCGGCACCTGCGTCCTCGAACGCCGCGAGCAGGACGTGCGGGTTGTCGACCATGAGGTGGCAGTCGAGGAACAGGTCGGTGTGCTTGCGCAGCGCCTTCACGACCGGCGGTCCGATCGTGAGGTTCGGCACGTAGTGCCCGTCCATGCAGTCCACGTGCAGCAGGTCTGCGACCGGTGCGACGCGTGCGACGTCGGCGGCGAGGCACGAGAAGTCGGCAGCGAGGATCGAGGGGGCGACCTTCATCGCCGCCGAGGCTACCCAGGAGGGTTGGAGCGGCTAGCGCTCGAGCACGAGGACGAACATGCCGTCGCTCCGCGCGTCGGACGGGAGCACGATCGCGCCGCGGCCGTGCGGGCGCCACGGCGCACCGAGCGGGTTGATCGCGTGGAGCTCGGGAAGCTCGCGCGCCGCCCATTCGTCGATCTCGAGAGTCTCGGCACGTGTCACCGTGCAGACCGAGTACACGAGACGGCCTCCCGGCGCGACCGCCCGGGCGGCGGCGGCGAGCAGCGTGCGCTGCAACACCGCGAGATCCTCGACGTCGCCGGGTTGGATGCGCCAGCGCGCGTCGGGCCGGCGACGCAACACCCCGAGGCCGGAGCAGGGAGCATCGAGCAACACCCGGTCGAACGCGTCGTCGCGGACGGCCGGGTGCGTGCCGTCGGCGAGCAGTGGCTGGATCACGCCACCGAGCCGGAGTCGTGTCGCCGCTCGCATCACCGTGCGCAGACGACCGGGATGCACGTCGGCCGCAACCACGAGACCGCGCCCGCGCATGCGCTCGGCTGCGCCCGTCGCCTTGCCACCGGGAGCCGATGCAAGGTCCAGCACACGCTCGCCCGGCTGCGGATCGAGCGCCGCGACCACAGCCTGGCTCGCCTGGTCCTGGGGCGACACGCGTCCGTCGCGCACCGCCGGCAGGCGCGCGAGATCGCCGGAGTGCCGCAGGAGCAGCGCGTCCGGTTGGAGCAGACCGCGCTCGACTTCGACGCCGGCCTCGCGCAGCTCGACCGCGATCTCCTCGGGGGTCGCCCGCATCGGATTGACGCGCAGGGTCACCGGGGGCGGTTCGTCGTCGAGCTCCAGGGTCGCGACCGCATCCTCGGTGCCGAACGCGTCGACAAGGGCGCCGACGATCCAATCGGGATGTGACGTCCGCACGCCGAGTGACCGCACGTCGTCGCCTGCCGGCAGCGGCCACGGCGGACCGAGTCGTGCGAGCGCGCGCAAGACTCCGTTGACGAAGCCGCGCGCGCGGGCACCGACGAGATTCACGGTCTCCCCCACCGCCGCATGGGGAGGGATCCCGAGAAGAAGCTGATAGGCACCGAGCCGCAGCGCGGCCCGTACCCGGTCCTCGAGCTCGTCGAGCGGACGCGTCGAGACCTCTGCGAGGAGATGGTCGACCGCGCGCCGCATGCGGACGGAGCCGTACACGAGCTCGGTCACCAGGGCGCGGTCGCGCGCCTCGAACGCTCCCTGCCGAAGCATCTCGGGGACGAGGATGTGCGCGAACGCGCCGTGCTCGACCCGCACCAACGCGTCGAGCGCCACCCGTCGTGGCGTTTCCGTGGACGGTTGCAGCGGCTCCACGTTCATGCCGCGTCGCTCACGGCGCATCGACATGCGCCTCGCCGCGCAGGCCGGCGCGCCACGCCCGGCCGGTCATGGGCCGCTTGCCCTCCGGCTGCACCTCTTCGAGGACGAGCGCGTTCTTCGCAGTCCCGAGCACGGCATCGGGCGCGAGCTCTCCCGGCGTGGTCGCCCGCGAGTCCGTGGTCTCGTGCGCGCGCAGCACCTTGACGCGCTTGCCGTTGCACACGAACCACGCGCCGGGACGCGGATTGCCCGCCCGCACGACACGCGCCAGGTCGGCAGCCTCGTGCGACGGATCGAGCCGGAACTCGTCGACGTCGAGCTTGTCTGCGTACGTCGGCTCGCCGCGTTGCGGCTCGGGAGTTGCGGTCGGCATCGAAGGGAGATGCTCCAGCAACAGCTCGGTGCCTGCCTCGACGAGCCGCGAGTGCAGCTCACCGGCCGTCTCGTCGGGAGCGATCTCGACCCGCGTCGACGCGAAGACGGGCCCGGTGTCGAGACCGGCTTCGAGCTGCATGAGCGAGACCCCGGTTTCGCGGTCGCCGGCGAGCATCGCCCGCTCGACCGGCGCGGCGCCCCGCCATCGCGGCAGCAGCGAGAAGTGCATGTTCACGAAGCCGTGGGGCAGCGCCTCGAGGAGCGCCACCGGGAGGAGCTGCCCGAAGGCCACCACCACACCGAGCTCGGCGCCGCTCGCGCGCACGTCGTCGACGATCTCCCGCGCCTTGTGGGGAGTCAGGACGGGCACGCCGAGCGCGGTGGCCGCACGCTTGACCGGCGACACATCCGAGCCGGCGCCGCGCGACCGTCGACGATCGGGTTGCGTGACGACGAACGCGACGTCGTGGCCGTGCCGAAGGAGCGCTTCGAGTGGCGGGACCGCGTCGTGCGGGGTACCCAGGTACACGATCCGCACGTCGACGGACGCTACGTCACAGTGCGTGCGTGCGGCTGCCGGGCGTCGTGACGCCCATGCCCTGCTCACGCAGCTCGCGCATCGCGCGCTTGCGTTCGTCGCCGTCGAGCCGGTCGAGCATCAGCACACCGTCGAGGTGGTCGATCTCGTGCAGGAACACGCGACCGAGCAACTCGTCACCCTGGACCTCGACCTCGTTGCCGTCGAGATCGATGCCCCGCACGGTCACCAGCTTGGGGCGGCTGATCTCGAACGCGAGGCCGGGCAACGACAGGCACCCTTCCTCGTACACCCACTCGCCCGACGCTTCGACGATCGTCGGGTTGAACATGACGTGCGGCCCCGTGTCGTCCTGCACGTCGTACACGAAGAATCGCTTCTGCACACCCACCTGCGGTGCGGCGAGACCCACGCCCGGCGCGTCGTACATCGTCTCGTACATCGCGTCCACGAGCCTCGCGAGCGCGCCGTCGATGTCGGTGACCGGTGCTGCCGGTCGCTTCAGCACCGGGTCGCCGAAGATGCGGATCGTGTGCGTGGCCATCGACCCCATGCTACCGACGCACGGAAGCGGTCAGATACGAGGCGGATCGACCGCGGCACGCACCCGGCCGAGCGCACGGCCCGCCGGGAGCCCGCGCGCGAGCGCGTCGGCGAGTGCATCCCAGCTGGGGGCGGTGACGAGCGCGCGGTGATCGTCGGGGCCGAACACCTGCACGCCGGTGGACTGCACGTCGAGCGCGCGCAGCGCGTCGACGGAGGCGGCGAGCGGCACGTCGTCGCCCGAGAGCTCCGCCAATGCACCGAACGGGGGGTAGCCGAGCGTGCGCCGGTAGTCGCGCTCGACATCGAGGATCCGCTGCGGATCCGCCCGCGCGACTGCCTGGACGACCGCGTGCTCGGGCATGCGCGTCTGCAGCAGGAGCAACGACTCCGCTCGCGGCCGCGCCGCGAGCAGCTGCGCGCCCCGTGTCACGAGCCAGTGCGCCTGGCTCGCGGCGCGGTACCGCGGCGCGAGCAGCTCCTGGTCGAGGTCGAGATACGCGACGAGCGCGGGTCGCCGGCGTCGAATCGCACCGCGATGGAGCGCCGCCTCGGTGCCGATGACGATGTCCGCGTCGGGAACGTCTGCGGTTGCCGCGTCGACGTCTACGACGCGCTTGCCGGGCATGAGCGCGGCCAGTTCCTCACCCACTCGGCGCACACCGGCGCGCAGCACGCGGAGCCCGGTGGCGCCGCACGCCGGGCACACCGCCGGGCGCTCGGCCGCCGCCTCCCAGCGGAGCAGGTCACGACACGCCGTGCATACCAGCAACCTGAACCGCCCGCGCCGGTTCAACACGCAGACGGCAGGTCCGGCGGCGTGGTGCAGTGCATCGGCGAGCGCCTCGCTGAGCAGGCCGGCGCCCGGAGGCTCGTCACGCCGGTCGACGACCCGGACGCGTGGCCAGCCGGCGTGCTCGACATCCGGTGACGGCACCTCGACGTCGGCCGACGCGCACACCGCTTCGACCGTCGGCGCGGGTGAGCACACGGTGAAGGACGCGCCTGCACGGGCTGCTCGTTCGCGCAGCACGTCGCGCGCGTGCCATGTCGGCGCGCGCTCCTCCTGGAGCGCCTCGTCGGCGTCGTCCACGACCACGGCGGCCCGCAGGTCCGGCACCGGCGCGAATGCCGCGATGCGGCCGCCGACGACGACGCAGTTCCCGCCGGCGGCGCGTGCCCACGCCTCCGTGCGCACGGCATCGGTTTGGGCGGAGTGCAACAGCGCCACGCTGTGGTGTGTGCGGCCGAGGAATGCGGCAAGCGTGCGCGCCCGGCCGGCATCGGCCACGCAGACGATGGTCGAACCTTCCGAGGCGCACATCTCGGCGACCAGCTGCCGCCGATCCGGCAACGGCGGCCACCGCACGACCTTCTCCGTCGCGTGCTGGTATGCCGTTTGGTCGGCACGGGGCCGTTGGTGGCCACTGGCGGACGAAACGGTGGGTGGGACGAGGTTCGGTGGCGACGCGGAGCGGAGGACGGCGACGCGTGGTCCGGCCCATCGGTGTGCCACCCATGCCGTGAGGCCGACGACGTCGGGCGGCGGACCGGCCGACACCACCCCGAGCACGGGCAGCAGCGTGGCCGCCTCGGGCTCGACATCGGTCGCGACGATCCACCCCCGCACCCGCCGGCCGTGCAACGGCACGCGCACGATCGTCCCGACGGGCGCGTCGCCCTCGAAGGTGTAGTCGAACGCTCGGTCGACGGCGGTGACGTCAGGAAGAACGCGACAAACGCGCGTCAACCCGCGGCGCGACGCAGCTCGCCGGCGTACGGCTCGACGTTCTCCCAGGTGAAGCCGTCACCCTCCGTGCGGCCGAAGTGCCCGTACGCGGCGGTGCGCTTGTAGATCGGCCGCCGGAGGTCGAGCCGCTCGATGATCGCAGCCGGACGCATGTCGAAGACGTCGCGCACCATCGCCTCGAGCTTGTCGGGCGCGATCTCGGAGGTGCCGAACGTCTCCACCATGATCGACACCGGATGCGCCACGCCGATCGCGTACGCGACCTGCGCCTCACACCGCTTGGCGAGGCCCGACGCCACCACCGCCTTTGCGATCTGGCGTACCGCGTAGGCGGCCGAGCGGTCGACCTTTGTCGGGTCCTTGCCGGAGAACGCGCCCCCGCCGTGACGCGCCATGCCGCCGTACGTGTCCACGATGATCTTGCGGCCGGTGAGGCCGCAGTCGGCGTGCGGGCCGCCGAGCTCGAACTGGCCGGTGGGGTTCACGAACACTTCGAAGTCGTCCCCGGCGAACTGCTCGGGCAGGGACGGCTTGATCACGTGCTCGATGAGGGCGGGCCGCAGCTCTCGCTCGATGTCGATCGCGGGCGCGTGCTGGGTCGAGATGAGCACCGTATCGAGACGGCGCGGCACGCCGTTCTCGTACTCGACCGAGACCTGGGTCTTGCCGTCGGGCCGCAGGATGTCGACGATGCCCTCTTTGCGCACTTGCGCGAGACGGCGGGCCAGCCGGTGGGCGAGCCAGATCGGCATCGGCATGAGATCGTCGGTGTCGTCGGACGCGTAGCCGAACATCATGCCCTGGTCGCCGGCGCCGACCTCGTCGTACGCATCGCCGGTACCGGACTTCTGCTCGAGCGCCTTGTCCACACCCATCGCGATGTCGGGTGACTGCTCGTCGATGGAGACGATGACCCCGCAGGTCTTGCCGTCGATCCCGTAGGCGGCGTCGGTGTAGCCGATGCCGTTGATCGTCTCGCGGGCCAGGCGGGAGAAGTCGATATGGGCCAGGGTCGTGATCTCGCCGGCCACCACGACCAGGCCGGTCGTGACCATGGTCTCGCACGCGACCCGTCCGTACGGGTCCTCGGCGAGCACGGCGTCGAGCACGCTGTCGCTGATCTGATCCGCCATCTTGTCGGGATGACCCTCGGTGACGGACTCCGACGTGAAGGTGTGCCTGCTCACGAATGCCCCCTCGACCGCGTGACCACACGCGAGGCCCGCATGCTAGGGGGCGGCCGGCCCGCGACGCCGATCGACGTCGCCGAGACGCTGGTCGACGAGCGCCGCGACACGATCGAGCACGACCCCGGCCAGGTCGGCTTTCGTCAGCAGCGGCGTGTCGGCGACACCACCTCCGGCGTCGAGCAACACTGCCCGATTCGTGTCCACCTCGAACCCCGCATCGGCCGCGCTCACGTCGTTGGCGACCATCAGGTCGACCCGCTTCGCCGCCAGCTTCGCGGCCGCGTGCTCCTGCACCCGTTCGGTCTCCGCCGCGAAGCCCACCAGGACCTGATCCGCGCGTTTCGCCCGGCCCAGGGCCGCCAGGACGTCGGCCGTGGGCTCGAGCACGACCTCGGGCACGCCGTCACCCTTCTTGAGCTTCTGGGGTGCCACCGCTTTCGGCCGGAAATCGGCAACCGCCGCCGCCATGATCACCGCGTCGGCGTCTGCCGCGCGCGCCATGACCGCGTCGTGCAGCTCCTCGGCGGTCTCGACCCGGACGACGTCCACACCCGGGCTCACGGGCCTGGACGCAGTGGTGACCAGCACGACGTGCGCGCCGCGACGCGCGGCGGCATCGGCGAGCGCGTGCCCCATCTTTCCCGACGACCGGTTGCCGATGTAGCGCACGGGATCGATGGGTTCACGGGTGCCACCGGCGGTGATCAGCACCGTCCGACCCGCCAGCGGACCCCCCGGCGCGAGGAGCGCGAGCGCGCTCGCGGTGATCGTGGCGGGCTCCGGAAGGCGCCCCGCGCCGGCATCCCCGCCCGCGAGGTGCCCTGCTTCGGGCTCCAGCACGTGCACGCCGCGGGCGCGCAACGTCTCGATGTTCGCCTGCACGGCGGGGTGTTCCCACATCTCGGTGTGCATCGCCGGACACACGAGCACGGGTGCGCGTGTCGCGAGCAACGTCGCGGTGAGCAGGTCGTCCGAGATCCCGGCCGCGTACTTGCCGAGGAGCTTCGCGGTCGCGGGTGCGACGAGGATCAGATCGGCCGACTGGCCGAGGCGTGGGTGCGGAATGGGCTCGGGGGCGCCGAAGAGCGCCGTACGCGCCGGCTCCGACGCGAGCGCGGAGAACGCGAGGGCGCCGACGAAACGCTGCGCGTCCTCGGTCAGCACCGGTGCGACGTGCACCCC
>DASQHW010000536.1:0-20491 GCA_035631895.1 Acidimicrobiia bacterium
AAGGTGTTCCGCGCCGATGAGCTCTCCGCGGTCGCGATCGCCGGCGCGGCCGGGCCGGCGATCGAGATGACCAAGCTGTTCCAGGTGCAGCTCGAGCACTACGAAAAAGTGCAGGGCGACGTGCTGAGTCTGGAAGGCAAGGCCAACCAGCTCGGCCAGCTCGTGCGCAGCAACCTGCCTGCCGCGTTGCAGGGCTTCGTCGTCGTGCCGCTCTTTGCGGGCTTCGACGACCGGCGCAACCGTGGCCGCGTGTTCTCCTACGACGTCACCGGTGGTCGCTACGAGGAGCAGGACTACCAGGCGAACGGGTCCGGTGGCGTGCACGCGCGCAACTGGATCAAGGCGAGCTGGCGGGAGGGGATGACCGAGGAGGAGACCGTCGAGCTGGCCCTGATGTCACTGTTCGCCGCCGCCGACGAGGACGTGGCCACCGGCGGTCCCGATCTCGTGCGCCGCATCTTCCCGACGGTGGCCGTCATCGATGCGAACGGCTTCCGCTCCCTGTCCGACGACGAGATCGCCGAACGAAGCCAGGCGCTCCTGATGGGACCGGAACGCGGAGGACGGTCGTAATGAGCATGCCCTTCTACGTCTCACCCGAGCAGGTGATGAAAGATCGCGCGGACTACGCGCGCAAGGGCATCGCCCGCGGCCGCAGCCTCGTCGCCCTGGAATGCCAACCGGGTGTGGTGATCGTCGCCGACAACCCGTCCCGCACGCTCAGCAAGATCAGCGAGATCTACGACCGCATCGCCTTCGCGGCCGTCGGCCTCTACAGCGAGTACCAGCTGCTGCGCATCGCCGGGGTGCGGTTCGCCGACCTCAAGGGTTACTCGTACTCACGAGAGGACGTGAGCGCCAAGGAGCTCGCGAACTCCTACTCCCAGACGTTGCACCAGATCTTCACCCATGAGATGAAGCCGTACGAGGTCGAGCTGCTCGTCGCCCAGGTCGGCGGCGCCGACGACGATCAGGCCGAGCTCTACCACGTGCTCTACGACGGCGTCGTCATGGACGAGCACGGGTACTCGGTGCTCGGCGGCCAGGCCGACGAGATCACCGACGCGCTGAAGCAGCAATACCGCGAGGGCATGTCCCTCGCCGACGCGTTGCAAATGGGCGCCAAGCTCCTCGGAGCCGACGAGCAACCGTTGAAGTCCGACCAGCTGGAGGTCGCGTTGCTCGACCGCTCGCGTCCGCGGCGCGCCTTTCGGCGCATCAAGAACGACGAGCTCACCCAGCTCCTCGGGTGACGCGCGGCACCTGCGGCGCTAGTACCAGCGCAGGACCAGCGCGACCGGACCGGCGATCACGACGAACAAGATCAGTGCCGCGACCAGTGCACGTGGCACGTATGCATCGCGGATGGGCGGCCGGTCGTCGTCGAGCACGATGTCTGCCTCGTCGACTTCGTTGACGAGGAGCACGAGCTTGGCGTCGTCGACTTGGTCGTTCGGCACGTAGACGTCCACGCGTGCCATGTCACCCATCGTCAGTGCGTAGGGACTGTTCAGGTTGCCGCGCAGCTCGACGTCGAGGCCTTCGTCCTGCAGCCGTGCGGCCATGACTCGCGCCCGGAATGCGCCGTACACCGAGGTCAGGCGAGTCATCGGCACCGGGGGCACCCTCGGAGTCTACGACGCGGCCGGGAAGCGACACTCGCTGTCGGTACGCTTGGTGGGTGGAGCGGCGCATCTTCGGGCTCGAGAACGAATACGGCGTCACGTGCACACTGCGCGGGCAACGTCGTCTCAGCCCGGACGAGGTCGCGCGATACCTGTTCCGCCGGGTCGTCTCCTGGGGCCGGTCGAGCAACGTCTTCCTCGAGAACGGCGCCCGGCTCTACCTCGACGTGGGGAGCCACCCCGAGTACGCGACACCCGAGTGCGACTCGATCCACGACCTGGTCGTGCACGACAAGGCGGGGGAGCGCATCCTCGAGGGCCTCGTGCAGAGCGCCGAGCAGCGACTCCGTGAAGAAGGCATCCGCGGCGAGGTCTTCCTCTTCAAGAACAACACCGACAGCGCCGGCAACTCCTACGGGTGCCACGAGAATTATCTCGTCGAACGCGAAGGTGACTTCTCCAAATTCACCGACGTCCTGATTCCGTTCCTCGTGACACGCCAGGTCTACGCGGGAGCGGGCAAGGTCCTGCAGACCGCGCGTGGCGCGATGTACTGCATTGCGCAGCGGGCCGAGCACATCTGGGAAGGCGTGTCGTCGGCGACCACACGATCGCGGCCGATCATCAACACCCGTGACGAGCCGCACGCCGATGCAGAACGGTTTCGCCGCCTGCACGTCATCGTCGGCGACTCGAACATGAGCGAGTACGCCACCTTCCTGAAGGTCGGCGCGACCTCGATCATCCTTCGAATGCTCGAGGAGGACGGCGCGCCCTGGCGTGACCTCACGTTGGAGAACCCGATTCGCGCGATACGGGAGATCAGCCACGACATCACCTGCCGCCGCCGGGTACGGCTCGCCAACGGGCGCGAGCTCTCTGCGGTCGACATCCAGTCGGAATACCTGACACGCGCCGTCCGCTTCGCCAAGCGGCGCGGGCTTCCGCCGCTCGAGCAACTCGCGCTCGTGATGTGGGAACACGTGATGACCCACCTCGAGAAGGACCCGCTCGCCCTGCGGACCGAAGTGGACTGGGTGATCAAGTACCACCTCATCGAGTCGTACCGGAAACGTGGCGACCTCGCTTTGACACATCCGCGCGTCTCGCTCCTCGACCTCGCCTATCACGACGTCACCCGATCCCGATCGCTTTACTACCTTCTCGAACGCCGCGCGCAGGTCGAACGAATGGTCGAGGACGACGAGATCACCGAGGCGATGAACACGCCACCGCAATCGACCCGTGCCCGGCTGCGCGGCGCGTTCATCAAGCGTGCCAAGGAGCGCAAGCGCGACTACCCGGTCGACTGGGTGCACCTGAAGCTCAACGATCAGGCGCAGCGGACGGTGCTCTGCAAGGACCCGTTCAAGTCGCGTGACGAGCGCGTGGAACGTCTCATCGCGTCGCTCTGAGGCACGGGTACTCTCCCGACCGTGCCAACGTTTCGTGCCGGGCTCGTCACGTCGGTTCTCGCGGAGCGCCCCTCCCTTCAACGGGTGTCCGTAGACCTCGGAGCAGGCGACGAGCCCGCGTACGTGCTCACCCAGCTCATCGGACCCGTTGCCGTCGGCGATCGCGTCGTGGTCAACACCACCGCGGTGGATCTCGGGCTCGGCACGGGCGGTTGGCACGTCGTGCACTGGAACCTTGCGCGGGACGGCTGGTCCGGGGACGAGCGGGGACACGTGATGAAGCTCCGCTACACGTCCCTGCAAGCCGACGTTCGGAGTGCGGAGGAGCTCCATCCGGAGATTGCCGACGTCGGTTCGGTGTCGGGGATGCCGGTCGTCGTTGCGCCCCTGCATTCACAGCTCGCCGCAATCTCCGTTGCCTTCAAACACCTGCGGCCCGACGCGACGCTCGTCTATGTGATGACCGACGGTGCTTCGCTGCCGATCGCGATCTCCGAGCTGGTGTGGCAGTTGCGGGAACGTTCGCTCCTGGATGCGACCGTCACGTCCGGGCAGGCATTCGGTGGCGACCATGAGGCGGTGTCGCTGCACAGCGCGCTCGCGATCGCGAAGCATGTCGCGCGCGCCGATGCGGTCATCGTGGCGATGGGCCCGGGAAGCGCCGGGACCGGAACCCGGCTCGGGTTCAGCGGGATCGAGCTCGGATCGGTGCTCGATGCGACCGTCGGGCTCGGGGGCATTCCCATCGCGGCGTTACGCCTGTCGCACGCCGATCCCCGCGCACGTCATCGCGGCGTGTCGCATCACAGCGTCACGACCCTGCTGACCGCGACCCGGAGTCGCGTACGCATCGCCGTTCCCGAGGCATCGTGGAGTGACGTGTGCGCGGCGCTCGCCGACGCCGAGCTCGATCCCGCGGGCCGTCACGAGATGATTCCCGTCGCGCCCATCGGCATCGTCGAGCTGATGACGGCCGAAGGACTGCACGCCGAATCGATGGGCCGGCCCGCAGCGGTCGATCCGGTCCTCTTCGAGGCCGCGGCCGCGGCGGGGGTCGTCGCGGCGCGCGCGCTGCCGTAGGCTGCTGCGATGCCCAACGCGCCTTCGCGGGTCGAACGCGTGCTGAACCTCCTCGCGCTCCTGCTCGACACACGTGTGCCCTTGACCCGGGACGACATCGTCCGCGACGTCGCCGGCTATCCCGAGCAGGTCACCGCGTACCGCCGCGCGTTCGAGCGTGACAAGGAAACCCTGCGCGGTATGGGTGTGCCGGTGACCACGGAGCCCGTCGGCGACGGCACCGAGGTGGGCTACCGCGTACGCCCCGAGGACTACTACCTCCCGGACCTGGGCCTGACCCCCGAGGAGACGGCAGCGCTGCGCGTCGCCGTGAGCGCGGTGTCACTCGGCAACCACGCGGGGACCGGCGCGCTCATGAAGCTCGGCGGCGTGGGGGACGATTCCGTCCCGCCGATCGCGTCGCTTCCGATCGCGCCCGCGCTCGCCACGCTGTTCGACGCGTTCCGGCGGCGTGCCGTCGTCACCTTCGCCTACCGCGGTCGCACCCGCACGGTCGAGCCGTGGGGCCTGTCCTCGAAGCGCGGCCACTGGTACGTCGTCGGCTTCGACCGCGACCGTGAAGCGATCCGCGCGTTCCGCGCCGACCGCGTCGAAGGCGACGTCTCGGTCGGTGACCCCGGGACCTTCGACACGCCCGCCGGCTTCCGCCCGGACGACCACGTCGAAGCGCGCCCGTGGCTCCTCGGCGACGAGCCTCCCGTGACGGTGCGGATCTCCGTCGACGCCGCCCAGCGCGACGCGATGCTGGCGCAGCTCGGCGCCGACGCCACGATCGTGGACCACGAGCGCGACGAGACGCTGATCGAGCTGACCGTCACGAACCGCAGCACCTTCCGCGCGTTCCTGCTCGGCTTCCTCGAGCATGCCCGCGTCGTCGAACCCCCGGACGTGCGCGACGAGATGGTCGCGTGGCTGTCGCGGATCGCCGCGACGGCATCATGAGCCCCCGCGCGGTCGCCGGACCCGAGATCCAGCGGATCCTCGCCCTCGTGCCCTGGATCGTCGCCCATCCGGGCGCGCACAAGGAGGAGATCGCGCAACGCTTCGGGGTCTCTGTCGCACAGCTCGAAGACGATCTCGCGCTCGTGCTGATGATCGGCGTGCCGCCCTACTCGCCGGGTGACTACCTCGACGTCGACGAGGACGTGGACGGCGGCGTCACCATTCGCCTCGCGGACTACTTCCAGCATCCGCTGCGTCTCACGCCCGCCGAGGGTCTCGCCCTGCTCGCGGCCGGGCGCGCGCTGCTCGCAGTTCCGGGCTCGGACCCGCAAGGTCCGCTCGCCACTGCGCTCGCGAAGCTCGAACGCGCGCTCGGGCTCCCCGGACTGGTTGTCGACGTCGGCGAGCCCGACCACCTCGGCGCCATCCGAGAAGCCGCAGCGCGCCACCTTCGCATCGAGGTCGACTATTGGTCCGCCGGACGCGACGACCTCACGACGCGTCGCATAGACCCCGAGACGGTGTTCTTCGCGACCGGTGAGTGGTATGTCGGCGCGTACTGCCATCAGGCGCACGGCGAGCGAATGTTCCGCGTCGACCGGATCCGCGCGGTACGTCCCACCGGTGAGACCTTCGAGCCCGGCGCGACCGGCTTCGAGACCGGCGACGTCTTCCGCCCGCGGACGAGCGACCCGCGCGTCACATTGCACCTCGCGCCGGAGGCGGCGTGGGTCGCGGAGGCGTATCCGGCCGAAGCGGTCACCGAGCGCGGCGACGGTTCGGTCGAGGTGGTGCTCGCGGTGAGCGAGCCTTCTTGGCTGGAACAGCTGCTGTTGCGATTGGGGCCCGACGCACGCGTGGTCGGCCCGGCCGCGCTCCGCGACGCCGGTTCCCAGGCCGCTCAGAGAATTCTGCGTCTTTACGACGAGACTGAACGTTCAGGGTCGCACCGGAACGGCCGACCTGACACAGGAGCGCGTCGACGCGCATGAGAGGATGATTTGGTGGACCCGTTCCCCAAAGCCGGCGACCCGTCCCAGTGGGGACCGGGCGGGTCGACGGTGGAGCAGACCCTTCCGGTCCAGGACGACGAGCCTCCGGCAAGCCCGCCACCTTCGAAGCGAAAGGCAGCCTGGCTGTCTGCGCTCGAGTGGGGGATCCTCGTCATCAGCGCGCTCGCCATCGCGCTGCTCATCAAGACGTTCTTGTTCCAGGCGTTCTACATCCCGTCGGAGTCGATGACCCCGACGCTGCAGAAGGACGACCGGGTACTCGTCAACAAGCTCTCCTACGACATGCACGCGGTGCACCGTGGCGACATCGTCGTGTTCAAGGCACCGCCGGACATCGACCCTTCGGTGAAGGATCTCGTGAAGCGGGTCATCGGGCTTCCCGGCGAGACCATCGAGGCGCGTGGCGACGGGCGCGTGTACATCAACGGCAGCCCGCTGGACGAGCGATGGCTCCCGGCCGGGGTGCGCACGGATCCCGGGTTCACGCCCATCAAGGTGCCACCAGATTCGTACTACGTGCTCGGCGACAACCGCCAGAACTCGAAGGATTCGCGATACTTCCCCTCCCACTTCATTCGAAAGAAGGACATCGTGGGGCGCGTGTTCGTCCGTATCTGGCCGTTGAACCGTCTCGGCATCCTTTGAGCGTGGCCCGCCGACGTTCCGAGGACGCCGCGCCGGAGCCGACGGACAACCCTCCGCAGCTCACGAGACGCGAACGACTGATGCTGCGCCGGCGCGACCGGAAGCGGTCGGCCTTCGAGTGGGTCGTCGTCATCGTCGCGGCGGTGGTCATCGCGGTCCTGCTCCGCGCGTTCGTGGTCCAGACCTTCTACATCCCGTCGGGCTCGATGGAACCGACGCTGCGGAAGAACGACCGGGTCGTGGTCAACAAGCTCTCGTACCACCTGCACAGCGTGCATCGTGGCGACATCGTCGTGTTCACGACGCCACCCGGCGTCAACAAGTCCTTCAAGGATCTCGTCAAACGTGTCGTCGGGCTCCCGGGCGAGACGGTGCAGGGCCGCGACGGGAAGGTGCTGCTCAACGGGACGGTGCTGCCGGAGAAGTACCTTCCGGCAGGCACGCTCACCTCCGACTTCGGCCCGTACACGGTGCCACCGAAATCGGTGTGGGTGATGGGCGACAACCGGGGCAACTCCGAGGACTCGCGCTTCTTCAAGGCCATTCCCGAGCACACGATCGTCGGGCGGGTCTTCATCCGCATCTGGCCGATCACGCGGCTCGGATTTCTGTAATTCCGGGTCGCGACTCACGGGCTCGCGCCGCTACTCGTCGTTCGCCTCACTCTCGCTCAACTCGCTGACGACGGCGACCATGAGGTCGGGCCGGTCGCAGTACACGGCATCGATGCCCATGTGGAGCGCGGCTCGGAGGTGACGCGCCTCCTGGGTGTCCCACGCGAAGGCCCGCATGCCGAACCTGTGGAACAGCGAGACGAGCCCCGCGCTCCACTCGGTGTGATGGAGGTTCATGGCGTCGACGCCGAGCGCCGACAGCTCGTATGCGTGGCGCTCCAGGGGAGTGCCGATCGCCCGCCGGCGCGTCGAGTGCACCAGCCGAACGCGTGGTTCCGAGCGCAAGCCGCGGAGGAGCTCGACGTCCGGCGAGCACACCCACAGACGCTCCAGCGCGTCGTGCGCCCGAGCAACGTCGAGCATCGGTCCGGCCGCTTCCGGCGCCTTGACGTCGACCGAGCACTCGAATGCGGTGCCCAGCTCGGCATACACATCGGCCAGCCGCGGCACGCCGAGCGCGCCGAGCTCGGCGGCCGTGCTTGCGCCGACCTTCCGCCGGCGCAGACCCCGACCGACGACCTGATCGTGCGTGCAGACCACCTCGCCGTCATTCGAGAGCCAGACATCGGTCTCGATGCCCGACGCCCCCTCGTCGAGCGCGCGGCGAAAGGCCGGGATCGTGTTCTCCGGCTCGACGAGCCGAGCGCCACGGTGGGCGAAGGTAATCACGGGCACCGCCACGCATCGTGCCACGTCACCCGGTGCACACGGCCAATGTGACCATTGGCTCTCATTCAGAACCTCAAGCGCCCCATGAGGCCTGCCGAACAGTGTTACGAGCGCCAAATGGCGCCGCGAAAAGTGTCGAAGCGACCAGGGACGGGTGCGGGGTGACCACGATCAGGGCCAACTGCCCAAGCTGCGGTGATGTACAGCTCACCGCCGAGGATCTCACGGTCCGGGTATGCGCCGACGATGAACGCGGGTCCTACTGCTTCCGCTGCCCGGACTGCCAGCAGGCGGTCGCCAAGGAGGCCAGCCGTCGCATCGTGGATCTGCTCGTGTCGAGCGGGGTGCGGATGCAGGTGTGGCGCCTCCCGGCCGAGCTGTCCGAGACGCGCGTCGGCCCGCCGCTCAAGCCCGACGACCTCCTCGACTTCCATCTCCTCCTGCAGCGGGACAACTGGTTCGAGAGCGTGGCGGACCAGGTCGGCCGTGGCGCGGAACCGCTAGCCTGACCGCAGTGCTCTGGATGCTCCCGCTGCTCATCGCGGCCATTGGAATGATCGTGCTCGGCGCGTGCGGCCTGCGCGTGCACCGCGAGGTCGACGCAACGTCCCGTTCGATCGAGCAGTTCGGCCGCGAGCTGCGCCCGGCACTTCTCCGTGTGCGTGACCACACTGGTCGTACACGGCGCCGCCTCGATCCCGACTGATCACGCGATCGGCGGGGCCGTAGAATCGCGTTCCTCCCGCATGAACGTCGGACCTGCCGAGCTCCTCGTCATCCTCGTCGTCGCCTTGATCGTCTTCGGACCGAAGCGGCTTCCCGAGGTTGGCCGCCAGGTTGGGGCCGCGATGCGCGAGATGCGCCGCATGCAGAACACGGTGCGCGCAGAGCTCGACACCGTGTTGCATCCCGACGTCACGCCCCCGGACCCGTCGCACGCGACTCCGGATGCGATCGAGGAGACCGACCATTCGACGCATTCGACGCATCCGACTCCTACGACGCTGCCGTCGCCCGCGCCCTCTCCCGGCCCTGCCCCCGAGAGCTACGACGAGGGCTTCGCGGGCCCCAGCTCGTTCACCTAGCCGGCACGAGCGCTGATGAACGGGGACGGTGACGCCGGCGGCCGGATGACGCTCGTCGAGCACCTCACGGAGCTCCGACGAAGGCTGATCATCTGCGTGATAGCGATCGGCGTGTGCGCGGTCGTGATGTTCTTCTTGTACAGCCGCGTGCTGCACTTCCTCGCCGGTCCTTACGAGCAGGTGACACGCGGGCAGCCGCAATGCGGAAGCAACCCGCACAAGGGTTGCGACCTCGTGGTGACCGATCCGCTCGGACCGTTCCTGGTCCGTCTGAAGATCGCCGGATACGGCGGGATCGCGCTGTCGATCCCGATCATCTTCTGGGAGATCTGGCGGTTCGTGACCCCGGCGCTGCACAAGAACGAGCGGCGCTACGCGGTCGCGTTCATGGTGTCGTCGGTCGTGCTCTTCGCGCTCGGCGCGGTCGTGGCCTGGTTCACCGTCGTGAAGGCGCTCGACTTCCTGCTCGGCGTCGGCGGCCACTCGCTCACACCGTTCATCGTCGCCGACAAGTACCTCACACTGGTGACGCTGATGGTGATCGCCTTCGGCGTCTCGTTCGAGTTCCCCTTGCTGATCCTCGGGCTGCTGCTCGTGCGGGTGGTCAACACGCGTCAGCTGCGCCGGGCCCGCCGGTGGGTGATCGTCGGGATCACGATCTTCGCCGCCGTGATCACCCCCAGCCAGGACCCCTTCTCCCTAATCTTCATGGCGGTCCCGATGTATGTCTTCTATGAGATCGCCCTCCTCATTGGGCGCCTGCTGAAACGGTGATGCCGCGATGAGCCCCTCCCGGACCCGCAAATCCACGGTACGGGCACGCCCGCGCGCGGAGGTGATCACGGCGGTCGCCGCCGCCGTCGGCATCGTCGGTGCGACCGTGCTGGTGATCTGGCTCATGCGCCCGGGCACGCCCGGAGTGCCGGGTGGGGGCGGGCTGCTGTCGCGGCAACCTCGAGCCACGCTGCTCGGCGTGCTCACCGCGGCCGCCCTCGGGATCGGCATCTGGTGGGTGCTGAACGGCCGGCGGCGTCCGCGGCGACTCCAGGCGCGGACCGCGGTCGGCCTGACCGCAGCCGTCGTCCTCGCGGGCGCCGTCGTCGCTGCCGTGCTGTGGCCGGGCGGCGTGGTCCGGCACTATCAAGGCACACCGAGCCAGTCGCCAATCCCCGCGCCGTCGCCCGTCACGCCGAAACCGACCACCGCGGGTACAACACCGAAGACGGCGGCCCCGACGGTGACCGCGACCACGACAGGCAAGTGATCATGTGACGACTGCGGACACCCGCGCCGCCTTCGCGGCGGCCCGGCCGTTCCCTCTCGACGAGTTCCAGGTGCGAGCGCTGGACGCGCTGGACGCGGGACGCTCGGTGCTCGTCGCCGCACCGACCGGGTCCGGCAAGACACTCGTCGCGGAATACGCGATCGCCCGGGCGCTCGCAGCGGGCGACAAGACGTTCTACACGACGCCGCTGAAGGCCCTCTCGAACCAGAAGTACGGCGCCTTCGTGCGCGCGTACGGGGCGGACCGTGTCGGGTTGCTGACCGGCGACAACGCGATCAACGGTGACGCGCCGGTCGTCGTGATGACGACCGAGGTGCTCCGCAACATGATCTATGCCCGGTCTCCGGCGCTGGAAGGTCTCCGGTACGTCGTGCTCGACGAGGTGCACTACCTCCAGGACCCGTCCCGGGGGGCGGTCTGGGAGGAGGTCATCATCCACCTACCGACCGACATCGACCTGGTGGCACTGTCGGCGACGGTGTCCAACGCGGAGGAGGTCGCCGCCTGGATGCAGACCGTCCGCGGCGCGACGGAGACCGTGATCGAGGAGCGGCGCCCGGTCGAGCTCCGGCACCTGTACATGGTCGGCGACCGCGGCGCCGAGCAGCTGCACATGCTGCCGACGTTCGTCGACGCCGATGGCGAGCCGCACCCCAACCCTGTCGCCGCCCGGCTCGACGCCCGCAATGCACCCCGGGCGCGAGGGCAGCGACGCCGGCGGCTCTACACGCCGTGGCGCACCGAAGTCGTCGAACGCCTCGCCGAAGAGCAGATGCTCCCCGCGATCGTGTTCGTGTTCTCGCGCGCCGGTTGCGATCAGGCGGTCGAACAGTGTCTCGCGGCCGGTATCCGGCTCACGGAATCCGCAGAGCGCCGCGCGCTCCGGCACATCGCCGAGAAGCACGTCGAATCGCTCACCGACGACGACCTCGACGTGCTGGGCTACGACACCTGGATCGCGGGCATGGAGGCGGGCGTCGCGGCCCACCACGCCGGCATGGTGCCCCCGATGAAGGAAGCCGTCGAGGAGGCGTTCGCAGCGGGTCTCCTGAAGGTCGTGTTCGCCACCGAGACGCTGTCGCTCGGCATCAACATGCCCGCGCGCTCGGTCGTCATCGAGCGCCTCTCGAAGTTCACCGGCGAGCACCACCAGTTCCTCACCCCCGGCGAGTACACCCAGCTCGCCGGGCGCGCCGGCCGCCGCGGCATCGACGACCTCGGCTACGTCGTCGTGCTGTGGGATCCGTTCGTTCCCTTCGAACAGGTCGCGGGCCTCGCCTCCCGGCGCACGTACGCACTCGCGTCCTCGTTCCGTCCGACCTACAACATGACCGCGAACCTGGTGCAGCGCTATCCACCGGACGAAGCACGCCACCTGCTGAACCTCTCGTTCGCGCAGTACCAGGCCGATCGTGACGTCGTCGCCGTGGAGCGAGAGCTCGAACGCCGTCGTGAACAGCTCGCGCGCGCGCAGGAAGCGGCCGCCCATCCGGCGGGCGACGTCGGGGAGTACCGGCGCCTCCTGGCCGAGCTCGACGCGGCCCGCCGCACGGCGCAGGGCCGCGACGGCAACCGGTTCGACACGCTGCGCCCCGGCGACGTCGTCATCGCGCCCCGACGCGGCGGCAAGGCCGTCGTCCTGAAGCAAGAACAGGGTCGGGGCGGCCAGCGAGTCCTCGCCCTCACCCAGAGCAAGTCGCTCGTGCGCCTCTCGCCGCAGGATTTCCGCGGTCCCGTGCGCAAGGTCGCGACCATCGATCTGCCGCGTCCGTTCGCGCCCCGCAGCCAGTCCTTTCAGCGCGCAACGGTCGAGACGTTGCGACGGCTGCAGGTGCACGTCTCGGAGCTCCCCGTCGACGCCGACCGCGCGGTGTCGGAGCTCCAGGCCGAGATCGATGCGCACCCCCTCCACCGCGCCCCGGGGTCCGACGTCGCGCTCCGCGCCGCGTGGCAGGCGGATCGCATCGCGCGCGAGGTCGCCCGATTGGAACGCCGGGTCGGGAGCCGCAACGACAGTCTCGCCCGGCAGTTCGACCGTGTGCTCTCCGTGCTCGAGGCCTGGGGATACGTCGAGGGCTGGACACTGACCGATGCCGGCCGGCTGCTCGCGCGCCTCAACACGGAAGGCGACCTCGTGCTCGCCGAGGCGCTCCGCGAGGGCCACCTCGACGACGTCGAGGAGGCGACCCTCGCCGCGCTGGTCTCGTGCTACACCTTTCAACGCCGGGGGCCCGACTCCAATGAGCCGTCACCGCCGCGGCGCTGGCCGAACACGCAGGTGGCGCGCCGAGCCCGTGCGCTCGACGGCATCTGGCGCGACCTGCATGTCGCAGAGCGCGAAGCCCGCCTTCCCGAGACTCGACGGCCCGATCCCGGTTTCGCGACCGCCATCCACGACTGGGTGCAAGGACACGATCTCGCCGAGGTGCTGGAGGACGAGGAGATGACCGGGGGCGACTTCGTGCGCAACGTGAAGCAGACGATCGATCTCCTCCGCCAGATCGCCGACGTCGCGCCCGATCCGCGCACCGGCGCGGCTGCGCACGCCGCCGCCGACGCATGCCTGCGGGGGGTCGTCGCGGCCTCGAGCACCGTGCACACGCCTGCGGCCTGATGCGGCCATGATCAAGCCGGGGGAGGAGTGGGGCACGCCCACAACGGCCGCCCCCGACTTCGAGGTGCAGGGCGACGACGCCGAGCTGGCGCGCGTCGCTGCACGAGCGCCGGGTGCGCTGATCCGGTTTCGCCCTGCTCCGGGCTCCGACCTCGCGCGGGCGGTGGGGATCCAGACCGCCGGCGACGCGGGCGTCGAGGTGCGGCTCGATGCGCTGCGCGCCGGCGAATACGGCCTCGCGTGCAACATGGTCGTGCTCGGCGTTGCCCCCGACCGCATCCGTCGATGGTCACGACGCGTGGGCGTGAGGGTGACCGTGGACGGCATGGCTTGGTTCGCCGGTCGCGCCACCACGGTGGTCGTCGCCACGGGTGAGTTCCACCACGGCCTGGACCTCGTCCCACGCGGTCATCCCGGAGACGGCCGCGTCGAGGTACAGGTCTACGCGCTCGCGCCCGCGGAGCGAGCGGGAATGCGGGTGCGCCTCGCGGCGGGGACGCACCTTCCGCACCCGCGCATCGCGCAACGGACCGGCCGCAGGATCGACGTGCATTGGGCAGGGCCGGTGGCATCGGGGCGGCGGATCGAGCTGGACGGCCGGAGCCGCGGCCGGACCGACCACGTGACGGTCGAGGTCGTCGACGGGGCCTATCGCATGCTCGTTTGACCAGGTCAGGAGCCCGCGCCATGCGCGCCGATTCCCGGGCTCACCGGTACCATCGCCATCCCATGCTGTACGCGCCGGAGACGTTCACCGAAGCGGAGGCAGCGACCCTTCGGCCGTACTTCACGAACCTCGACGGGCCTGTCTTTGCGCTCACGAACCTCCCGGAAGTCGTGAAGGGCGCGCTCTTCGCGCGTTACTCGCGGTCCGACAAGAGCCTGCGCCGCCTGTTCCTGGACGAGTTCGTCGGTGATCTCGACCTCACCGGTGATCTCACCGTCGACGCGACCATCGGTCTCAAACGCGCCGAGGAGCTGTATTCGCGTGTCTTCATGGAGTACGGGGACGACTCGGTCGCGCAGCTGGGCGGCGTGCACCTTGCGTGTGAGCAGGCGTCGAACCTGCTGACCAAGATCCTCGAGTGGGGCCGGCTGATGGCCTACCTGGAGCAGTCGACGCGCTACATCCCATACGACTCGCGGCTGGTCGGCCGGTACCGCTACCTCCGGCCTTCGGAAATCTGCCAGTCGCGCTTCGCGGCCCGATACATCGCCGACATGGACGCCGCGTTCGATACCTACAGCGCGATGTTGCCGGCGATGATGGACTGGGCGCGCGAACAGCACCCGAAGCAGCCGGCCGACTCCGACTTCGTGTACAAACAGACCATCAAGGCCAAGGCGTGCGACACCGTGCGCGGTCTGCTTCCTGCCGCGACACTTTCCAACATCGGCATCTACGGCACCGGACAGGCCTACGAGGCACTCTTGCTCCGGATGCGTGCCCATCCGCTGCCCGAAGCGCAGATGTACGCACAACTGATGCTCCACGAGCTCCGCAAGGTCATCCCGTCGTTTCTCGTGCGTGTCGACCGCACCGATCGCGGTGGTGCGTGGTCGGCGTACCTCGCGGAAACCCGTGATGACACCGCGGATCTCGTCCACCGCCTCTTCGGTGCCGAAACACCCGGCCCGACCGATGCGGTGACGTTGCTCGATTGGGATCCCGACGGTGAGGACAAGGTGCTCGCGGCGATCTGCTATCCGCACGCGCACCTGCCCGAATCCCAGCTGCTCGAGCGCGTGCGGCGCCTGCCGGCCGACGATCGCGTCGCGTTGATGCACGCGTATGTCGGGGAACGAACGAACCGGCGCCACAAGCCCGGCCGGGCGTTCGAGCGTACGGCTTACCGCTTCGACGTGATGGGTGACTACGGCGCGTTCAGAGATCTGCAGCGTCACCGCATGCTGACCATCGAGTGGCAGCGTCTCACCCCGCACCACGGTTTCGACGTGCCGGAGCCGGTGCGCGACGCCGGACTCGCCACGCGCTACGAGGAAGGGATGGAGCGGTCGCGCGATCTGTACGACACCCTCATCGAGTCCTTTCCGGAACAAGCGCCGTACGCAGTCGCTCTCGGCTACAAGCTGCGCTACGTGATGCAGATGAACGCCCGCGAGGCGATGCATCTTTGCGAACTGCGGAGTTCCCCGCAAGGACATCCGAGCTATCGCCGCATCGCGCAGGAGATGCACCGGTTGATCGGCGAGCGAGCCGGGCACCGCGCGATCGCGGCAGCCATGCAGTACGTCGACCACGGCTCCTACGACCTCGAGCGTCTCGACGCGGAGCGCGCCGCCGAAGCCCGCCGCGCATTGCGAGGCTGACCTGTTCCCGAGCAAGCAATGTGGGAACAACGCCGAATATTTTTAGTGAATCGTTGACCAGCGCCAACGCGCGTCACTCCTGGTCAGCGCGCTCCGCTTCCGCTTGACATCGCGCCGCCATTGAGGCTGACTACTCGTCGCCCCCGGCAACGTACGCCGAACGACACCAGCCGGTCGGCGGCGATTCGCCGGCAGCCGTCAAGGGGAGCGGGGCGAAACGAAGGGGGTTGGGCGGCTGTCCAGGAGTCTTAGTAGAGAACGCTGCGATAACCCGCTCGCCGCGTGCGAGCCGGGCCACCCAGCGGCCCCAACAGTCTCCTGGACCCGTCCGTCCACCCCTGCACCCAGCGCTCGTGACGAGGGTCCCGGAGCGCGCTCGGCAGCCGCGAACGCGGCGTTATACTCCGCGCCCCCATAGGGGTGAGCGCGGGAAGAAACCGCGGTTCGCGGTGGTTTCAAGCCCGCCACACTTCCCCCTGACGAAGGCGCCCGACACGATGAGCGACGACGAGTTCGAGGACGAGCCGGAACTCGACGAAGAAGATCTCGACGAGGACGTGCTCGACGAGGAGGACTTCGCCGAGGACGATGACGACGAGCTGATCGACGACACGATCGAGGACGACCTCGACGTGGAGGTCGTCGGCGTTGTCGTCGCGGATGATGCCCCGGAGACGCCGGTCGCGGTCATCGAAGACGAAGAGGACGACATCGTCGATCTCGACGAGGAGCTGCACCCCGACGATGTCGAGGAGGCACTGGACGTCGTGCTGCGTGAGCGCACGGCGGCAGCCGGCCTCGAGGACGACGACGAGGAGGACGACGAGCCGGACGAGCGCGGTGAGGCCGGCACGAAGATCGTCCCGCGCCGCGAGAACGAATTCCTGTGCAAGAGCTGCTTCCTCGTGCTTCCCCGGCACCAGCTCGCAGACGAGAAGAGAATGATCTGCCGCGACTGCGTGTGAGGGTGCCACGACGCCCGACGCTCCTTCGCGTCGGTGCGGCAGCCGCGTCGGGAGCAATGTGCGCGCTGAGCCGGCCGCCCTTCGACATCGGACCGCTCGCGTGTGTCGCACTCGTTCCGTTGTTCCTCTCATCGCATGAGCGCGGGGCGAAGGCATCCGCCGGTTATGCATTCGTCGCCGGCACCGTCTACTACGCGATCGTCTGTTCGTGGATCTGGTACTTCGGCACGATCGCGATCCTCCCGTTCGTCGCGATCTGTGGCGGGTACTGGGCGGCCGCGGGGGCGATCATCGGTTGGCTGCGAACCCGCGGTATCAGGAATCCCTTCCTCACCGCCGCGGTGTGGGTCGTCGCCGACGCGTGCGTCTCGCGCTTTCCGTTCGGCGGGTTCTCGTGGGGTGAGCTCGGGTACGCGTTCCACGACATCGCGCCTGCGCGCGCCGTTGCCGGTGTCGGCGGGCTGACGCTGCTCACGTTCCTCGCCGTCGCGCTCAATGCATTCGTCGCCGACCTGCTTCTTGCCGGCCGAAGCACGTGGCGGTACGTGCAGGCATACCTGGGCGTCGCGCTGATCGCGACCACTGTCCTCGTCTCCACACTGACCCGCGCACAGCCGCGCGTGAGCAGCTTCCTCCGGGTCGCACTCGTCCAGGGCAACGACAAGAACCGGGAGCTCACCAATGCCGAGCTCGACGGGCGCTACCTGCCGAAGAGCCATTTCGACCTCGCCAGGCGGATCGCCGACCCGGTCGATCTGATCGTGTTCCCGGAATCGAGCATGGACCAGGACCCGCGTACCGACCCGTTCGTGCACGACAATCTCGTGCGCATCGCCCGCGAGCACCATGCCTGGGTGCTCGCGAACGCGACGGTCGACGCGGACCCCGACGGTCGAAGGGCCGAGAACCTCGACGTGCTGTTCGGCCCGGACGGCCAGATCGTCGGGACCTATTCGAAGCATCATCTCGTGCCATTCGGCGAGTACGTGCCGTTTCGCGGCGAGCTCGAAGGATGGATCCCCGCGCTCCGGAACGTGCCGCGCGACTTCGTGCGGGGCAAGGCCTCCGGCCTGTTCGAGATCGCCGGCACGCGAGTCGCGACGATCATCTGTTTCGAGTCGGCGTTCGGGCCCGAGGTCCGGTCCCGGATACGCGACGGAGCGTCCGTGATCATCCTGTCCACGAACAACCGCTCCTACCGGCGGTCTGCGAATTCGGCGCAGCACCTCGCACTCGGCCAGATCCGCGCCGCGGAGACGGGCCGCCCGGTGATCCAGGCCGCAATCTCCGGCATCACCGCAGTCATCGACGCCGACGGCACCGTGCACGACGAGACCCATCTGTTCGATCGAACCGTCGTCGAGACGACGGTCGGGGCCACGACGGCACAGACGTTCTACGTGCAGCACGGGGAATGGGCGCTCGAGGCCTCGATCGCGGCCGTGGTGCTGGCCGGCATCGTGGGCTTGGTCCGCCGCCGGCGACGACCTTTCGTAGAATCCGAGCCCGACGGCGTCGAGCGGGTCGCCTCCCGGATCGAAGGTGCAGGCAATGCCGAGGTACCCGCGCTGCACAGCACGTCTGCATTCGCATGAGTCCCGCGAGGCCGCATGACTGAGAATCGAGACCGCATGGAACGAGCGCTCGAGCTGCTCGTGTACGCGCCGATCGGCGCGGGCCTGTACCTCCGGGACGTCGGACCACCGATCATCGACACCGTCGTGGCCCGAGGTCGCGCCGAGCTCGACCGCCGTCAGTCCGAGCTGCAGCGGCATGTCACCACGGCCCGGAGCCTCGGGCAGGTGGCGCTCGCATTCGGGCTCCCGAAGTTGCGCGAGCGCGTCGAAGGCGCGCTCGGGCGGCGTCCGGCGCCGCCGGCCCCCGCGCGTCCGGCGGTCACGACGCCGTCGCACCCGCCGGCGGTCAGTCATCTTTCGGTGGCGCCCGGCGCCGATGCGCCAGCGAGCGACGAGCTGCCGATCCCCGGGTACGACGCGCTGTCGGCGTCACAGGTCGTGGAGCGGCTCGCCGGGCTCGGACGCGAGGAGCTCGACGCGGTGCACGCGTACGAGAACGCGCACCGGCAGCGCCGGACGATTCTCGGCAAGATCGAACAGCTCGCCGGCTGAGTGCGCCGGTAGGGGAGCGCGGTGGAAGCAGCGCGCACAGCGACCGCCGAGGACGTTCCCGCGATCGTCGAACTCGCCCGTGCCCTACGGACAGAGCTGCGTGTCATGCGAGGCGGCGCGCTGTGGGAGCTGCGTGATGCGCGCCCTGAGCCGTTCGACGAGGCGTTTCGCGGCTTGTTGGCGCGGGACGACGCCTGTCTGGTCGTGGGCACCATCGACGGGGTCGTCATCGGATATGCAGCGGTCGAGCTGGAGGTGCTGAGGAACGGGACGCGCCTCGGGGTGATCACCGAGCTCTTCGTCGAGCCCGAGGCCCGCGGTGTCGGTGTCGGCGAGGCGATCGCCGCGCAACTCGTTGCGTTCTGCACGGAGGAAGGCTGTGTCGGGATCGATGCCGGCGCGCTGCCCGGACATCGGGATACGAAGAACTTCTTCGAGCGAACGGGATTCACGGCGCGGTCGCTCACAATGCACAAGCCTTTGTGAGCTCTTCCCCCGATCCGTAGCTATCCTCCCCGGATGACTGCGACCGACCTGACCGCCGACGACGTCGTCTGGGACCTCGCGCCACTGCTGCCGGCGCCCGGCGATGACGGGTTGTCCGCGCTGCTCGACCAGGCCGACACGCTGACCGAACAGCTCGCCGCTTCGCGCGGGCGCGTCGCCGAGTTCGACGCCGCCGACTTGGCGGACTTCATGCGCGGGCTCGCAGAGGTACAGGACCTCATCGGTCGCGCCGGGAGCTATGTCGGCCTGGACTTCGCGACCGACACGACTGACCCGGCGCGCGGCGCACGGATGCAACGTGTCGAGGAGCGCGCCACCCAGATCAGCACGAAGCTGCTGTTCTTCGAGCTCGAGTGGGCGGCGCTGAGCGACGAGCGCGTCGAGCTGCTCCTGGCCGACGAGCGTCTGGCCTTCGCGCGTCATCATCTGCAGTCCGCGCGCAGGTACCGACCGCACCTGTTGACCGAGCCCGAGGAAGTCATCCTCACCGAGAAGTCGGTCACGGGCCGCAGCGCGTGGCAACGTCTGTTCGAGGAGCAGGTGTCCACGATCGAGGTGCAGCTCGACGGCGCGACAGGCACGCTCGAGGCGGCGCTCGCCCAGCTGCACGCGCCCGATCGTGACGTGCGGCGTGCAGCGGCCGATGCCGTGACGGCCGGGCTCGAACCGGGGTTGCGGACGCGCGCGTACGTGCTCAACACGCTGCTCTCCGACAAGGCGACCGACGACCGATTGCGTCACTACGAGAGCTGGATCTCGAACCGCAACCTCTCAAACGAGGCAAGCGACGAGTCGGTGCAAGCGCTCGTGGATGCGGTACAGCGCCGGTACGGCATCCCGCAGCGCTGGTACGCACTGAAGGCGCGTCTGCTCCGCCTCGACCGTCTCGCCGACTACGACCGGCTGGCGTCGGTGGCCGACACGGACGCCGAAGTCGGCTGGAGGGAGGCGAAGGAGCTCGTCCTCGACGCGTACTCCTCGTTCTCGGGCGAGCTCGCCGACGATGCCCGACGGTTCTTCGACGGCGCGTGGATCGACGCGGCCGCGCGCCCCGGCAAACGTCCCGGTGCGTTCTGCGCGTACACCGTGCCTTCGCACCACCCGTATGTGCTGTTGAACTGGACATCTCGCCGGCGCGACGTCTTGACGCTCGCGCACGAGTTGGGGCACGGCCTCCACGCGTACCTCGCGCGTGCGCAGGGCGTGTACCACCAGTCGACACCGCTGACATTGGCCGAGACCGCGTCGGTGTTCGGGGAGACCGTGACGTTCGGCAGGCTGCTCGGCGAGGTGACCGATCCGCAGGAGCGGCTCGCGTTGCTGGCCTCGAACCTCGAGGACCAGATCGCCACCGTGTTCCGGCAGATCGCCATGAACCGCTTCGAGCACGCGATCCACAACGCGCGCCGGGATGAAGGCGAGCTCTCGATCGAGCACATCGGCGAGCTGTGGGCGTCGACGCAGCGCGACATGCTGGGCGAATCCGTGGAGATCACCGAGGGCTACCGCACG
>DASQHW010000537.1:0-4122 GCA_035631895.1 Acidimicrobiia bacterium
TGGCAATTTCAGCCTATAGATACTGGCTCCGGGAACCAATAGGCCATCCGGCCCACTCTCAGCGCGCACATCGCACGGGCAGGACCTTCAAGGCGTTGTTGAGATTCGAGCGCACACGGATGGGGTCGCCGGTGAGCTCGATCGAGGGAAACGTCGCCAGCAGCTCCTCGAAGAACACCCTGCCCTCGAGCCGGGCAAGGTGCACACCGAGACAGAAGTGCTCGGCGATGCCGAACGACAGCTGCGGATTCGGGTGGCGGTGAATATCGAATCTCTGCGGATCGACGAACACGTCCTCGTCGCGGTTCGCCGACGTGTAGATCATCGCCACCTTGTCACCGGCCTTGATCGGCACGCCCCGAAGCTCCGTGTCGGCGGTCGCGGTACGGCGGAAGTAGTGGAGCGGGTTCGCCCACCGCAGGATCTCCTCCACCGCGCTCGGCAGCAAGGACGGGTCGGCGCGCAGCTCCGCGAGCTGATCCGGGTGCTGCAACAGCGCGAGCAGGCCCGACGACAGCATGGTCTTGGTCGTGTCGTTCCCGGCCGTGACGAGCTGTACGAAGAAGCTCCCGAAGTCGACGTCGGTCATGTAGTGACCGTTGAAATCGGTCTCGAGCAAGAGCGTCGTCAGGTCCGCCCGGGGCGCCTCCCGGCGGCGGCGAGCCGCGAACTCGATCGCGTACATCGCCATGTCGATCGTGCCCTGCGGGATGTCGGACGGACCGGCGTATTCAGCATCCTGTCCGCTGGTGTTCATCTCGGCGAGGCGATGGATCATCGGCAGGTCCGCCGCGGGGAGGCCCATCAGCTCTCCGATCACGCGCGACGGCAACGAGGACGTGACGTCGTGCACGAACTCGACGTCGCGCTTGGCCGCTGCGGCCGTCATGATCTCGCGGCAGATGCCGCGGATCTGCTGCTCCATGCCCGCGATCACGCGTGCCTTGAAGCGGGGCGCGATCGGACGGCGGTAGTCGACATGTCGGGGCGGATCCATCGCCAGCAACATGTTGCGCATCATGTCGAGCTGGGCAGCTTCGAGGTTCTCGAGCACCACGCCGCCGTCACTCGCCGAGAAGAGCAGCGGTTCGCGGGCGACATGTACCACGTCGGCGTGCTTCAGCACCGCCCAGTACCCGGGCTCGCCGGACATCTCTTGGAAGTACACGGGCTGGGTGCGCCGGAGCTCGGCGAACATCTCGTGGGGCGCACCCGCAACGTACAGGTCCGGGTCGTAGAGATCGGTGACTGCCATACAGGCGTCAGTCGATCAGGACCGGCGGACGGGGCAGGCCCATCTGCTCGCACATCGCAAGATAGAAGGCGAGCGTCCCGGCACCGTCGGCGACGCTCTCGACATTGCCGTCGGCGTCGAGGTTGAGGTTCACGCCGTACATGTGGAACCACACCCGCGTATCGTCTTCGATGCACTGGAGCGTGTGCACGGAACCGGCCGGCTCGTACAGGAACGAGCCCGCACGGTTCACGTAGTCGTACTCCTTGTATTTCCACGCGCCCGAGGTCGTGTAGCCCCACACCGGCCCTGTGTGCCGGTGCGTCTGCACCTCGAAGCCGCTCATGAAGATGTTCTCGACGATCCAGAGCCCTTCACGCTCTTTGACCTGGAGCACTTTGAGCTGGTTCCCGCCCCCGATGTCGACGAAGGGCAGCTCGTCGGCGCCCACATGCACTGCCGAAGGTACGTTCGCGATCAAGGCCATGCAGCCACTCCTGTCCCGATCGGCACACGTTACGCGGCCGGTGGCACACCGGGAAAACGCCACGGCGCAACCCGTCAGGCAAGCGGTCGGCCGGTTGTACGCGTTCGCGTAACGACGCCGGGCGACGGCGTGGGTAAATCTTGTCGGCGCGAACGCAGTCGTCGCGACCCACTATGCGCTCTCGCTGCGGCATGAGAACGTGACCGACGGCGCGCCGGGGCAAGGTAGCGAGGTCGGCATGTCATCTCCGCATGCGTCGCGCGCGTAGGCGAGCAGCCCCCGGGAACCCCCGCTCGGGGGCTGCTTCGCGTTCCCGGTCGCAGACGCGCCGCGCTCCCTGTCGGCGCGCCGCGGAACTCGGGCGGTTTCCCGCCGGCTGCTGACCGCCGTCTCACAGTGCCCACCACTACGTTGCACCCGTGCTGTTGCGTGGTCGCTGGTTGGCGGGGCACCTCCTCGTGCTCGTCATGGCAGGCGGATTCGTCGCGCTCGGGGTCTGGCAGCTCGCGCGTCATCACGAGAAGCAAGACAAGGTCCGCGCGGCGAAGGCCGCGTATGCCGCGCCGGCCCCCAACATCGGCCCGGTGACAGCTGCGCCCGCGCCGGGCACGCGGGTGCAGGCGAACGGCACCTACGACGGCGCGCACGAGATCCTGTTGCGCGACCAGATACGTGGCAACGCGATCGGCAACGACGTCCTGACGCTCTTGCGCCTGCCGGACGGCAGCGCGGTGTTCGTCGACCGCGGATGGGTTGCCTCGGAGACGGCCGCTCCCCCACCGTCGCGCGACGTCGTCGTACGCGGGATCATCCGCGAATCGCGCCCCCTGGGGCCGCAGGACGAGGTGCGTCAGATCGGAAGCCGCGTCTCGACGCCACGAGTCGACCTCGACCGGCTCGTCCGGGCCGACCGCGTCGACGTGCCGTTGCACCACATCTGGATCGAGGCGCGGTTCCAGGAGCCGCGGCCGGCGGCAAACGCACCGACGCTCCCGACGCCCCCGCCGCCCGACCACGTCAACCACCTCGAGTACGCCATCGAATGGTTCGGGCTCGCGGCGATCCCCCTGGTCGGCTGGCCGATCGTGCTGTGGCGCGTGAGGAGAAGCCCCCGCCCGGCCGACGTCGCGGAGGGGCACCGGTAAGGTCACGGCCTATGCCGCTCGCCATCGCCGAGCGTGCGCTCCTCGAAGAGCGCCGCCGCCTCACACACGACGAAGCCCTCGCAGTCGCGCACCTTCCGCTCGACGAGCTGCCGTCGCTCATTGCGCTCGCACACAAGGTGCGGCTTGCCTGGTGCGGACCGGAGGTCGAGCTCGAAAGCCTCATCAACGCGAAATCGGGCGCATGTCCCGAGGACTGCGCCTTCTGTTCACAGTCGGTGCGCTACGACACCGGCGTCGACGTGTATCCCTTCCTCGACCAGGACGAAGTGCTCGAGGCGGCGCGCGCGACACGAGCCGCCGGCGCGAGCCAATTCTGCATCGTCGTCGCGGTACGCGGTCCCGAGGAGCGCCTGCTCCGACGCGTGATCGACGCGGTCGAGATGGTGCAACGAGAGACGGGCCTGGAGGTGGCCTGCTCACTCGGGCTGCTCACGGCGGAACAGGCGCAGCGGCTCGCCGCCGCGGGCGTGCGCCGCTACAACCACAACCTCGAGACGTGCCGCGCGTTGTTCCCGACGATCTGCACGACACACTCCTACGACGACCGGGTACGGACGGCGCGGCTCGCCCGCGACGCGGGGATGGAACTGTGCTGCGGCGGCATCCTCGGTATGGGTGAGAGCCTCGAGCAGCGCGTCGACTTCGCGTTCGAGCTTGCCGAGCTCGATCCGTGCGAAGTGCCCGTCAACCTGCTCGACCCGCGCCCCGGCACGCCGCTGGCGGGCGAGGCGACGATCTCACCACGTGCCGCGCTGCAAGCGATCGCGCTCTTCCGATTGATCCTCCCTTCGGCGTGGCTGCGACTCGCGGGCGGGCGCGAACGTGTGCTCGGCGAGCTGCAGGGCATGGGCATGCTCGCGGGAGCCAACGCGCTGATCGTCGGCAACTACCTCACGACCACCGGGCGATCGGCCGATGACGACCACGCGGTGCTCGAGGCGCTCGGCATGCCCGTCGCGGACGGCCCCGGCGAGGGGCGCTTCATCGTCGACGGCACGGGCGCCCACGCTCTTCCCGCCCGCCGGAAGACCATCCCCGTGCATCTTGCGTGAGTGACGGCCCTTGTGGGGCCGTTCACGCAAGGTCCGAGAGGGGGGCGGTCTCGTTGTAGGACAACAGGTAGGGACCGCGGTCGGGCGCGCCGCCCACCCGTGTCACCGAGGCGAGTCCGAGCTGCATACGCCAAGTCGCGCGCTCGTCGATCCCGAGGGCGCAGCACACGGCGGCCTTGATCG
>DASQHW010000538.1:0-4546 GCA_035631895.1 Acidimicrobiia bacterium
GTTGCCGCCAAAGCGGGAGTGCAGGCGTTCACCGAGGCGGTCGCAACCGAGATGGCACCGTACGGCGTGACTGCAAACACGATCATGCCGGGCGCGAACACACGGCTCGCGCAGATCGGATGGCGGATGGCGCGCCAGGAAGACCTCGCCCGCGACGACGGGGTGCTGTTCGATCCGCGCGACCCCGTCCACGTCGCCGAGTTCGGGGCGTACCTCGCGTCACCGGACGCGGGTTGGATCTCGGGCCAGACCTTTCAGGTGCGGGGCGGGATCATCGAACGCGTGTCGTCGTGGGACGTCGTCCAATCGTTGCAGCGCCACGATGCCGGCTTCACCGCGGCCGACTACGCGCACGAGGTGCCGCGGCTCTTCGGTGCAGGTGCCCGGAGACCGGATCCGCCTCCGCCCGAGTGGAGCGCGCGGCGCACACGCCCCGCGGATTAGCGAGACCCGTTACTCCTGGTCCTTCGACTTGTCGGGTTTCTTGGAGCTCTTGTCGTCCTCCGGCGCGCCCTCTTCCAGGCCCTTCTTGAACTCGCGCTGTGCCGAGCCGAGACCACGAGCGAGCTTCGGCAGCTGCGAGCCCCCGAAGATCACGAGAACGACGAGAAGCACGATGATCAGCTCCGGTGTTCCGATCATGGGCAGAGTGTACGGCGCTCGCGACCGACGGCGACCGCTCTCATCGGCGAGTGAGGCGCTTCCAGGTGGCGAGATCCCGTTCGTCCGCCGGCCGGCCGGCCCGCGTCACCGTGTCGACGTCGCCGGCTTCGCGTCGCAGCGCCCCCGCCGTGCACCGGTCGGGCGCGCGCCGCGCGAAGGGGTCGAACCGGAAGTGGTGCATTGCATTCCGGTGCGTGATCCCGGCGATGACGCCGGCCGCCAGCCCATCGAACAGCTCTGCGAGACGCTCGGGCGCGTGCGGCCAGGAGCTGTCCGAGTGCGGGTAGTCGCTCTCCCAGCAGACGTTGTCGACGTTGAACTCGTCGAGGAGCTTCACGCCTATCCGGTCCGCGATGAAACAGCAGAGGATCCGCTCACGGAACAGCTCGGTCGGCGACAGCCCCTGCGGCGAGTCGTGCCGCATCCACCCGTTGTGCCGGTCGAGTGTGTGCTCTGCGCGCCAGAGGAAGTACGGGATCCATCCGATGTCGCCCTCGGTGAGCGCGAAGCGCAGCGTGGGGAAGCGGTGCCAGAACGGCGCCCAGAGGAGGTCGCCGAGGGTGTAGATCGCCATCACGCTCGACAGGTTCATCGGCACGGGCGCCGGCGCGTCCGGCGACGTCGACGCGCTCTTCGAGGAGGAGCCGACGTGGCAGCACAGCACCGTGCCCGTGTCGGCGCACGCCGCGAACAACGGATCCCAGGCGTCGGTGTGGATGCTCGGCATCCCGAGGCCCGTCGGGTTCTCCGAGAACGTCACCGCATGGCATCCCTTCGCGGCCAGCCGCCGCACCTCCCTCGCCGCCTCGTCCACGTCGAACAACGGGAGCATCCCGCACGGGATGAAGCGCTCCGGATACGCGCCGCACCACTCGTCGACGTGCCAATCGTTGTAGGCCCGGATCATCACGACGTTCACGTCGCGATCGGGGCCCTGGTTGAGCACCTGGCCGGAGAAGCCCGTCCAGTTCGGGAAGTTCAGGCCTGCCAGCTGACCGCCCGCCGACATGTCGCGCACGCGCGCATGCACGTCGTAGCAACCCGGACGCATGTGCTCGTAACGCAGCGGATCGACGTTGAACATCGCGGGCGGTTTGCCGGCAACCGCGTTCAACCCGAGGTTCCGCCCGCGGATGTCGCCGTAGTACCACTGTTGCGACCCGTTCGATTCCTCGACGACGCGCGGCGCCCGGTCGCGGTATCTCGCCGGGACGTGCGCGTCGAACATGTCGGCGGGTTCGCAGATGTGATCGTCGACCGAGACGAGGATGAGCTCGTCGCCGTTCATGCGGCAGCGTTCCCGAGCGCGTCGACGAGCTCCGTGCGCTCGGTGTCGTGCAGCACCGAGAAGTGGCGGCCGAGCATCCGATCCGTACGTGCTTCGGCGAGCTGCCACCGGTCGCGGAGCGGTACCGGATCTTCGGGCGGGTCCTGCCATCCCATGATCGGGATCATCTTGGGCGCGCGGACCGACGCCGCTTCGAAGGGTCTGAGCCCCACGGTGAGCACGGCCGCACCGTGCAGGGCGCCTCGAAGCTCGCGCAGCGCATTCAGCCGGTGGACTGTGAGCGCTTTCGCCTCGAGAGGTGGCGGTTCGGGCAGCGTCCGCCAGGCCGCGAACAACGGCGCGCCGGCGACGTCCGCGCTCCAGACGATGCGCCCGAGGAGCTCGGCGAGCCGCGTCCAGTCGGTCTGAGTGCCGAGGTGGGCCCGCGCCCATGAGTGCGCGCACCGTGCCCACTCCATCGCCGCTTCGCGGCGCGGCATCAAGGGCGCCGAACGCTCCCATGCCGCCTGCACGGCCGCAGGCGGGAAGAACACGAAGGCCGACACGACGACGTCCGCCGGCACGTCTCCGAGCGCGCCGCCACGGCCCGCCGTATAGAAGTCGAACCCCTCGAAGCCGAGCTCGGTGCCGCGCGCGTGCGTGGCCGGGTCCATCATGAAACGGCTCGGGAGCGACACGATCGCGTCGCGCGCTTCGTGCGCAGCCTGCTCGGGCGTCACAGCGTCCCCCGGGTCATCGCCGGAAGTACGGGTTCACCGGCGCGCCCGCGTCGAGCACCGTGCGCAGCGAGGGCAGCGCGTCGTGTCCGGCGCCGAGCGCCGACAGCACGGCTTCGGCGTTGTTCGTGTACACCTGCTCCTCGTCGTCCGCTTCGGGGTTCACCCATACCGCGGCAACGAGCACCACGTCGTCGACGTCGTGCTCCGGCAGGATGCCCTTGCGCAACGCGTTCGTCACACCCGCGGCGACTCCTGCCTGGGCCGCACCCCATGTGAGGCGCGCGTGCACGCCGTTCGCCGGATCGACGGTGGCTTTGTTGACGAACAAGGTCATCGGCTTCACCGGCACGTTCGGTTTCACGACGACCACGAACGGCGTATGACCGGCCCTCGGAGTTGCGAGCGCAGTCGCCCATGCCGCACCGACCGGACCGTTCTTGGGTCCGAGCATCGTGTTGACGTGCGCGGCATTCGGCCCTTCACCGGCGAAGCCCTCACCCAGCTCCACCTTCAGGCCACCCGGCCGTAGCGAACTTCCTTCAGCAATTCACTGCTCATCGTGCCCGGCCGGGTGTCGTAGCCGAACAGCGCCACGAGCCGCGGCGTCGCGCCACGGATCGGTGACACCCGGTGCAGAGAATGCCGCCCGGCGAACACGAGCAGCGTGCCGGGCGTCATCGGCAGCGTGACAACATCCGACCGGTCGCCGGCGAGCACACGCGCCACCTCGTCGTACCGCTCGTCATCGGCGGACCGGATCATGGAGGCGACCTCGAAGTCGCCGCCCTCGTCGCTGTCCTGCAACGCGAGCGACACCACGAAGTCCGTCTGGTCGAAGTGCCACTGGAGCTCGTCGCCGTCGGTCATCACCGCGAGATTCAGCGCGCCGAGCGGGTCGGCATACGGATGGATCACGTCGAGATCCAAGATCGCGGCGACGAAACGCAACAGCTCGTCCCACTCGTACAGCTGCCGGATCGGCGAGTCCGGCGGGAACACGTCGTACGCCACCGCCCCGACGCCGTAATTGCCGAGCCACTGGCGCGGGTGGTCCGCGGGGAACGACTCGTCGGGGAAGCCGAGGTACACCGTGCCGGGGCCACCGCTCCGGTGTGCACGCGGTGCGAGGCGTCGGGCGTCCTCGATGAAGACGGGCAGCGCGCCGGGACGCACGAAGCCGCCGATCTCGCAGGCGCCCGTCTCGCGCATCTGCTTGCGCCCGGTGTCCACGAACGACCAGTCGAGATCTACGACGTCATGCACAGGCGCCGATGCTACGCCCCCGGATCGGCCGCCAAATGGGGTCAGTAGGATTTCGGCGTGACCGACCCCGATGCGCAGGCGTTCGACGCCGACAATCATTACTACGAGGCGCTCGACGCCTTCACCCGGTATGTCGACCCGAAGATGCAGCAGCGCTGCGTGCAGTGGTGCGAGATCAACGGCCGCAAGTATCACGTCGTCGGAGGTGTCGTCAGCCACGCGGTCGTGAACCCCACGTTCGACCCCGTTGCCAAAGCGGGCGCGATGCACGACTACTTCCGCGGCAACCCGGACAACCTGCAGCCGTACGAGTTCCTGCGCGAGCGCGAGCCGATCCCGGCGGCATACCGCGACCGCGACGTGCGGCTCGCCACTCTCGACGAGCACGGGCTCGAGGCCGTCTGGCTCTTCCCGACGCTCGGCATCCTGTACGAGGAGTTGCTGAAGCACGACATCGAAGCGGTGACGACGTTGTTCAGCGCGTTCAACCGCTGGCTCGACGACGACTGGGGATTCGACTACCGGGGACGCATCTTCGCGTCGCCGTACATCACGCTGGCCGACCTCGATTGGGCGATCACCGAGCTGGAATGGGCGCTCCACCACGGCGCGC
>DASQHW010000539.1:0-2721 GCA_035631895.1 Acidimicrobiia bacterium
CTGCGGCAGACCCGAACCGGTCACGAACGCCGTCGAGTGCAACATCGAGCGCGTCCCCGACCCGACGATCGAAGGGCAGCGGGAGTTGGACCGTGCCACCGTCGTCGAGATTGCCGACGGCCACGCCGACGAGTGTCAGACCACTTCGGTCGATCAGCGGTCGCACCGTCGTCAGCAGGGCTCGAGCTGCTGACAGGATCGCGTGCGTCTCCGCAGTCGCCCGTTCGAGCGTGTGCGAACGCGTGGCGCGTGAGAAGTCGTCGAAGCGCACACGCAGGACGATGGTGCGTCCGGCGCGGCCGGCGGCGCGCATACGTCGGCCCACACGATCGACCAACCCGACGACGGCAGTATCGATGTCTTCCTGCGAATGACGCGCACGGCCGAGTGCGCGCTGCGCGCCGACCGAGTGTCGGCGTCGACCGATCTGGACCGGCCGTGGATCGCAATTGTGCGCAAGTAGGTGGAGATGATGTCCGGACGCGCAACCCAACATCGCGACCAACGCCGGTTCTTCGAGCTGCGCGACGTCGCCCACCGTCCTGACGCCGCGCGCGTGGAGCTTCCGGGCGGTCACCGCCCCGACGCCCCAGAGCCGCTCGACGGGGAGCGGGTGAAGGAACTGGAGCTCGTCGTCCGGCGGCACGACGAGCAGGCCGTTCGGCTTGGCGACACCACTCGCCACCTTGGCGAGGAACTTGGTGCGGGCGATGCCGACCGTGATCGCCAGCCCCACGCGCTCGAGGACCTCGCGCCGAAGGCGCACGGCGATCTCGGTCGGCGTGCCGGAGACGCGGCGCAGTCCGCCGACATCGAGGAACGCTTCGTCGATCGAGACGCCCTCGACCAACGGCGTCGTGTCGTCGAAGACGTCGAACACCGCCTTGCTCGCATCTGCGTAGGCCGACATTCGAGGCTCCACCACAACGGCTTGCGGACAGAGCCGCCGCGCCTGCCCGCCACCCATCGCGGTGCGGATGCCGCACGCCTTTGCCTCGTAGCTGGCCGCGAGCACGACGCCCGTACCGACGATCACGGGCCGCCCGCGGAGCCGGGCGTCGTCTCGCTGCTCGACCGACGCGTAGAACGCATCGAGGTCGGCGTGCAGGATCGTCGCGGCGCCGGACACGAACACATGTTCGCACAGCAAGGGCGACCGCCGCCAGCCCTTCTCGGGCAGACGCCCCTCGCACCGGTGTCTCCGCAACTGCGACAATCCCGCCGTGCGGTTCGTGAGCCGGGTGGTCGTCGCCGGCGTCACCCTCGTCACCCTCGTCGCCATCCAGGGCACTTCCGCGGCGCCATCGCCGTCGAGGCCGCCCACTCGGCAGCAGGTGGTTCGCCAGTGGTCGCGCTTCGAAGCGAGCTACGAACCGAGCGCTCGGCCGGTGAACCCGTTCGATCCCGACGAGATCGACGTGCGCGCCGTGTTCTTCCCGCCCGACCATGGACCGATCGAGGTCGTCGCGTTCTGGTTCCAGGACTACGCGCGCAGCTTGGTCGGCGGCCGGGAGCACCTGACACCGAAGGGCGCGCCGCATTTCCTGATGCGTTTGACGCCCGAGACCCCGGGCCTGTGGCGCTGGCACTGGGTGATACGTCAACGCGGTCGGACGACGTACCTCGGCGAGCAGTACTTGCGCGTGACGCCCGCAAAGGGTCACGGGTTCCTGCGCGTGAGCAAGCGTGATCCTCGTTACCTCGCGTTCGACGACGGCGCCCCGTACTTTGCGGTCGGCGAGAACACCGGCTGGTACGACGCGCGCGGCACGTACGCCTACGACGACTGGTTCGGGGCCCTCGCGAAGCAGCACGCGAACTTCGGCCGCATCTGGATGTCGTCCTGGGCGTTCGGCATCGAGTGGAACGACACGGGCCTGGGCAACTACTCGAACCGGCTCGACCGCGCGTGGCAACTCGACCGCGTGTTGGACGAGGCCGACCACCGCGACATCTACGTCATGATCAGTCTGTTGAACCACGGCGCGTTCTCGACGGTGTTCAACAGCGAGTGGGCGAACAATCCGTACAACGCGGTGAACGGCGGCCCTCTGTCGACGCCGGCGGAATTCTTCACCAACAGCGAAGCGCGCAAGCTGTTCGAACAACGACTGCGCTACATCGTCGCGCGCTGGGGATGGTCGACGCACGTGCAATCGTGGGAGCTCTGGAACGAGGTCGACCTGACTGACCGCTACAACTCGGCCGCAGTGGCGTCGTGGCACGCCGAGATGACGGCGCGGCTGCACGCGCTCGACCCGTACGACCACCTCGTGACCACGAGCCATGCGATCTTCGCAGCCGATCCGAGCGTGTGGAAGGTCCCCGGCCTCGACTTCACCCAACTCCATTACTACGCCGACACGTTCCCGCAGTACTCGAACCTTTCGAAGACGGTCATGACCTGGACCGCCGATCGCTCCGCTGTGACCGGCAAGCCTGTGGTGTTCGGCGAGCTCGGCGTCGATTCCAGGGGACCGGCAGAGACGAGCGCCGACGACCCCCAGGGCATCGGTCTGCACGATGGCCTCTGGGCCGGTGTCGTGTCGGGCGACTTCGGCACTGCCATGCCGTGGTGGTGGGACAACCTGATCGCCGCCGAGCCCAATCGCTACTACCCGATGTTCGGCAGCGTGGCAACCTTCGTCGCGCGTGTCCCCTGGGATCGCGAGGCGTTCCACGCGGCGCGGGCCTCCGTTGCCGGATCGAGCCGCCCGGTCG
>DASQHW010000540.1:0-4214 GCA_035631895.1 Acidimicrobiia bacterium
CGGCGCGCAGCTGGACGACGCCGCCCGGGCGCGGGGCGGACTGGCGGAGGTGGAAGCCGGGAGCCGCGAGTGGCAACGACTTCGCAAGCACGCGGTGCACCTCGAGTACATGACGATCTACCGGACGCTCGCAGATCCCGCGTATCTCGACCTGACGATCGATCCCGACGACCGCCCGCTCGGATCGTTGTTCGCCGCGCCCGATCCGTTCGACGCGAACTACGGTCGGGCCGGGCTGGCGCGGACGATGACGTCACGTGGCTGGCTGTCGACGTGGTCCGGGCTGTCGTCGCGCGCAAAGCTGGCCGCCACCATGCCCGAGGTGCAGGTCCCCACGCTCGTCCTGCACGCGACCGCGGACACCGAGATCCGCGTGCACCAGGCGCGGGCGATCGCCGCGGCCGCCGGCTCCGACGACGTGACATACCACGAGATGAAGGGCGCGCCCCACTATCTGGAGGGCCATCGCCGCGAGGCCATGGCGTTCGTCGCCGACTGGATCGCGGCCCGGTTCCCGTGACGCGTGTCTTGCGACGCAAGCGACCTCCACGGGTCGTTTCGTTGCGAACAGATGTCAGGAGCGGGGCGGGCGGCTGATGTTCGGGTCGCCGGCGACGTAGAAGCGCCACGGCTCCTCGTGGCCCTTCCCCGACGCCAGGCCGATGCGCGCCGAGATCCCCGCTCGCACGGGTGGTGGCGTGCCGTCGTCGACGATGCGCAAGGGGCCACGCACCAATGACGTGCCGTCGTGGGACCGGTCGACGGCGAACGCCTGGCCCAGCCGTCCGGGGCCCGCGCAGAGGTCGCGATCCCGGGGCGCCTTCTGGCGTCGCGCACGCATCACGTCGAGCCCGCGCACGGGCGCCGCTGCCCGCGGCAACACCGCGTGCGCCTGCTCACCGGGCCCGCACACGGCGTTCATGCACCAGTGGTTGCCGTAGCTGAAATACACGTACAACGTGCCGGGAGCCGCGAACATCGACGCGTTGCGCGGTGTGCGGCCGCGGTACGCATGGCTCCCGGGATCTTCGCCGGCGCGGTACGCCTCCACCTCGACGATCCGCGCGGCTACTCCGTTCCCGGTGAGCACCTTGTTGAGGAGCTCCGGCGCGACCTCGAGCGCGTCGCGGTCGTAGAACGACAGGGGCAGCGTCAGTGCTCGAGCCACGCCTGCTGACGCTCGAGCTGCTCGCGCGCCGATGTGAGCTGACGCGCCACGGGTTCTGGGCCGCCACCGCCGGGAGTCCTGCGCCGGCGTACCGCGCTCCCCGGCTCGAGTAGCGGGCCGCACTCGGGTCCGAGCCGGGGATCGTTCAGCACGAGCTCGTCGAGCGGTACACCACGCTCCACAGATTGACGGACGAGCGCACCCACGATCGCATGCGCGTCGCGGAACGGCGTGCCGTGATCGACCAGGTACTCGGCGAGATCGGTTGCCGCGTTGGCCGGGCTGTCGGCGGCGGCGGTCATCTTCGTGTCGACGAACGTGATCGTCGCGAGCAGGCCGGTCAACGCCGACAGCGAGAGCGCGCAGGTGTCGAGAGCGTCGAACAGCGGCTCCTTGTCCTCCTGCAGGTCCCGGTTGTAGGCGAGCGGCAATCCCTTCAAGGTCGCGAGGAACCCGGCCAGATCGCCGATGAGCCGTCCGGCCTTGCCGCGGGCGAGCTCGGCGATGTCGGGGTTCTTCTTCTGCGGCAGCATCGAGGAACCGGTCGCGTACGCATCGGAGAGGCGGACGAAACCGAACTCCTCGGCTGCCCAGAGCACGATCTCCTCGCCGATACGCGACAGGTGCACCTGCGTGAGCGCGGCGACGAACAACGCCTCGGCGACGAAGTCGCGATCGCCGACGGCGTCGAGCGAGTTGTCGAACGGGCGCGCGAACTCCAGGTCGTGCGCGACGGTCACCGGGTCGAGCGGCAGGCTCGAGCCCGCCAGCGCGCCCGCGCCGAGCGGTGAGACGTCGGCGCGCGCGAGACAGTCGCGCCAGCGGTCGACGTCACGGGCGAGCGCCCAGAAGTGCGCGAGCAAATGGTGCGAGAGCAACACCGGCTGCGCGCGCTGGAGATGCGTGTAGCCGGGGAGCGCGATCTCGTTCGATTCCTCGGCGCGCTGGAGGAGCACCCGCTGGAGCGCGTGCAACCGTCGCGCCTGACCGCGTCCCTCCCGCCGCAGGTAGAGCCTGAGATCGAGCGCGACCTGGTCGTTCCGGCTCCGGCCGGTATGCAGCTTCGCGCCGGCATCGCCCGCGATCTCCGTCACGCGACGCTCGATCGCGGTATGGATGTCCTCGTCGCTGGGAGCGAACGTGAACGCGCCGCTGTGCAGCTCTTCTTCGACCCGGTCGAGCGCCGCGGCGACCACCGACGCCTCCTCGTCGGTCAGCAAGCCGACGCGCACGAGCATGCGCACGTGTGCGCGTGACCCCGTGAGGTCGTCCGCGGCCAGCCGCATGTCGAACGGCAGGCTCACGGTGAACGCGAGCAGCTCGTCCGCGGGCCCTTCGCCGAAACGGCCGTGCCAAAGCGGCCTGCTCCCGCCCTTGTCGGCGCTGCTCGACGCTTCCGGCTCGGTCACGACGCGCCCGGGCCCTGACGGCGGGACCAGGTCTCCGCCGAGAGCCCCCACAGCCGCACGAAGCCTTCCGAGTCGGCGTGGCGGAACGCGTCGTCCGCGTCGTACGTCGCGAGGTCGTGGTCGTACAACGATCGGGGCGCGCGCCGGCCGGCCACGTCGCATCGTCCGGCGTCCAGTCGCAGGCGCACCTCACCGGTGACGTGCTCCTGCGTCGACTTCACGAACGCATCGAGGGCTCGCATCAACGGCGAATGCCAGAGGCCGTCGTAGATCAGCTCCGCGACGCGAATCTCCAACCGTTGTTTCTCGCGTGCGACATCACGCTCGAGGGTGATGCCTTCCAGGTCCTTGTGCGCCATGATGAGCGCGAGCGATGCCGGGCACTCGTACACCTCACGGCTCTTGATGCCGACTCGCCGGTTCTCGACCATGTCGATGCGGCCCCACCCGTAGCTGCCCACGACCTCGCCGAGCGTCGCGATGAGCTCGACGAGCCCGACTGCGTTGCCGTCGAGTGACACCGGCACGCCCCGTTCGAAACCGACGACGATCTCCTTCGACGTCCCGGGCGCGTCCTTCGGCGCGCGCGTCAGCGTGAACGGCTGCTCGGGAGCCAGCGACCACGGGTTCTCGAGCACGCCGCATTCGATCGCCCGGCCCCACATGTTCTCGTCGATCGAGTACAGCTTCTCCTTCGACGCGGAGATCGGGATGTCCCATTTCGACGCGAGCGCGATGCAGTCGGCGCGGCTCAGGCCCCAGACGCGCACGGGGGCCAGCACGTCGAGGTCGGGCGCGAGGACCCGCGACGAGACCTCGAAGCGCACCTGGTCGTTGCCCTTCCCGGTACAACCGTGCGACACCGCGTCGGCCCGGTGCCGGCGCGCAGAGGCAACCAGGTGCTCGGTGATGACGGGACGGGAAAGAGCCGACACGAGCGGGTACTTGCCCTCGTACAAGGCGTTGGCAGCGAGCGCGGGCGCAATGAAGTCCCGCGCGAAGTGCTCGCGGGCGTCGATGATCTCGACCTCGACGGCACCGGCCGCCTCGGCGCGCTCGCGGATCGTCGCTTCCTCACCGTCGACCAGCTGCCCGACGTCGACCGCGCACGCGATGACCTCGACGCCCCACTCCTCGCGCATCCACCGCACCGCGACAGACGTGTCGAGGCCACCCGAGAATGCAAGCACAACCCGTTTCGGCACGAGATCCTCTCCCTACAACCCGGCGAGCCCGGCAAGTTCTGTCGCGACAGCGGTGCCGCCGACGGACTCGTTGCACACGACGAGCACGGTGTCGTCGCCGGCCACCGTGCCGAGGACGTCACCGAGCGAAGCGCGGTCGAGCGCGCTCGCCACGACGTGCGCGCTCCCGGGCGGTGTGCGCAACACCACGATATTTGCACTGTGCGCGACCTCGACGACGAACTCGCTCATCAAGCGCTTCAGGTGATCGTCGGAGGGCGCGCGCTCACGCGGGAAGTCCGGAATCGCATAAGCCATCGCCCCACCGGGGATGCGTACCTTCACCGCGCCCAGCTCTTCGAGATCGCGGCTCACCGTCGCCTGCGTCGCGACGATGCCGGCGCCCTCGAGCATCTGCACGAGCTGTGCCTGACTCGACACCGGTTGTTCCTC
>DASQHW010000541.1:0-4073 GCA_035631895.1 Acidimicrobiia bacterium
GCGGCGACGCGTGGCAGGTGACGACGCCGCCGACGGACCTGCATGCCGTGCGCACGGCCATCGAGGACGCGGGTTACAAGGTCGCGTCATCGGACCTCACGTTGATCCCGACGACTGCGGTGGAGCTCTCCGTGGAGAGCCAGGCCAGGACGGTGCTCCGGTTGGTGGATGCGCTCGAGGATCACGATGACGTCGAAGCGGTGTACGCCAACTTCGACATTCCCGATTCCGTGCTGGAGGCGGTGACCGCATGATCAACGTCGGTGAGAACGCGCCCGATTTCACGTTGCCCGGCATACAGGACGGTGAGAAGCGCGACTTCACACTGTCGGAGTACCGGGGCCGCAAGGTCGTCCTCGCGTTCTATCCGGGAGACTTCACGCCCGGCTGCACGCGTCAGATGTGCTCGTATCGCGACAACTTCGAGGACTTCGCGCCGACCGGTGCGGTGCTGCTCGGCATCTCGCCGCAAGACGTCGACAGCCACGCGAAGTGGGCGGAGGCGAAGCAATTCCACTTCCCGTTGCTGGCCGACGTCGACAAGAAGGTGATCGAGGCCTACGGCGTCGGTGCGCCGCTCATCGGCGTACGCAGGTCGGTGTTCGTGATCGACGGCGAAGGCATCGTGCGTTTCGCCGACCGCAAGCTGATCGGCGCGACGTTCGTGCCGATCGACAAGCTCGTCCCGGTCCTCGACGCCATCCGCGGGTGAGCGGGCTTTCCGTGGACATCGAAGCCGCCGTTCGTTTCGCCGCCGAGAACCATCGGGCCGTCCTCGCCACGCGCCGGCGTGACGGCGGTCCGCAACTCTCGCCCGTCGCCGTCGCGACCGACGCCGAGGGAAAGCTCGTGGTGAGCAGCCGTGAGACCGCGATCAAGGTGAAGAACCTGCGACGCGATCCGCGTGCGTCGGTGTGCGTGATGAACGACTCCTTCTACGGTGCGTGGGTGCAGGTCGACGGCACCGCGGAGATCGTGTCGCTCCCCGAAGCAATGGACGGGCTCGTCGCGTACTACCGGCAGGTCGCGGGCGAGCACCCGGACTGGGACGACTACCGCACGGCCATGCAACGCGAGCAGCGCGTCCTCATCCGCATCACGCCCGAGCGGGCCGGCCCCAACATCTCGGGCTGACGGTTCACACGTCCCCGAGAACCCGGCACGCGCTAGGTTCAGCGGCCATGCAGGTGAAGATGACCGTCAACGAGACGGCCCAGGATCACGACGTCGAGCCGCGGGCGCTGCTCGTGCAGTACTTGCGCGAGGCGTGCGGCCTCACGGGCACGAAGGTCGGCTGCGACACGTCCAGTTGCGGCGCGTGCACGGTGCTCGTCGACGGTGAGTCGGTGAAGTCGTGCACGATGCTCGCGGCGCAGGCCGACGGCGTGTCGGTCACCACGATCGAGGGGCTCGCCCGCGGCGGCGAATGGCACCCGGTGCAAACGGCGTTCCACGAGCATCACGGCCTCCAGTGCGGATACTGCACCGCGGGCATGGTGATGGCGGCAGTGTCGCTGCTCGACGAGATCCCGAACCCCAGCGAGCGGGACGTGCGCCTCGGTCTCGAAGGCAACCTGTGCCGCTGCACCGGATATCACAACATCGTGAAGTCCGTGCTCGCGGCGGCCGAGAAGATGCAGGGGAGCGGGCAATGATCCCTGCCGCCTTCGACTACGTGCGCGCCGGTTCGGCCGACGAGGCGGTCGCGCTGATCGCGGAGCACGGCGAGGACGCGAAGTTCCTGGCGGGCGGCATGTCGCTCCTGCCGTTGATGAAGCTGCGTCTCGCGACGCCTTCGGTCCTCGTCGACGTCGGCCGCGTCCGAGACCTGTCGTACGTTCGGGACGGAGGCGACCACGTGGCCATCGGCGCGCTGACACGCCACCGCGACCTCGAGACCAACGACATGCTCGCAAAGGAGTGCGGCGTGGTCCGCGCCGTCGCGGGCCAGGTCGGCGACAACCAGGTCCGCCACCGCGGCACGATCGGCGGCTCGGTCGCGCACGGCGATCCCGCGTCCGACCTTCCGGGTGCGTTGCTCGCACTCGACGCGACATTCGTCGTGCACGGTCCGAGTGGCGCACGGCACGTCCCCGCGCACGACTTCTTCCGCGGGTTTCTCGAAACCGCGCTCGCACCCGACGAGCTGCTCACCGAGATCCGCGTCCCGAAGACGGGCGAGTCGGGCTTCGGGTTCGAGAAGTTCAACCGCCGTGCGCAGGACTATGCGATCGTGGGCGCGGTCGCCACACGCGTGCACGGCGGCACGCACGTCGGCCTCGTGAACATGGGCCCGACGCCGTTGCGCGCCCACGCGGTGGAGAACGCGCTCTCCCAGGGCGCGTCTGCTGCCGACGCGGCACGCGAGGCGGCGGCGGGCACCGAGCCACCGGCCGACCTCAACGCATCACCCGAGTTCCGGTCGCACCTCGCGCAGGTGCTGGTGCGGCGCGCGCTCGAAGCTCTTTGACCGAGGTCGCCGTCGCTGTTCTCGCTGCCGGCCGGGGTGTCCGTCTCGGCGGCAACGTGCCGAAGCCGCTCCTCGAGCTCGGGGGCCGCCCGCTGCTCGCGCACGCGCTCGCCGCGGCGACGGCCAACGAGTGGGCATCGGTCGTGTGCGGCGTCTCGCACGACCGCGTCGCAGCAGCCGTGCCGGCTGGGGTCGAGGTCGTGCGCAACGACGCGCCCGAGCGCGGCATCGCGTCCAGCCTGCACGCCGCCTTGCGCGCACTCGAGCCGAGGCCGGAGATCGACGCGGTCATCATCGGGCTTGCCGACCAGCCGCTCGTCGGCCCCGACGCGTACAGGAGGATCGCGGCCGCCTACGAGCGCGGCGCGCCGCTCGCCTTCGCCACCTACGGCGGCGTGCGCGGCAATCCGGTGCTGATCGCCCGCTCGCTGTGGTCCGAGGCGCTCGGGCTCAGCGGTGACGAGGGCGGCCGGATCCTCGCACGGCGCCACGAGGCGGCCGAGGTACCGTGCGACGGCACCGGCGAACCGACGGACGTCGACACCCCCGAAGACCTGGCCGCGTTGGAGACGAGATGGAAATCGCAGACAGCTTCCGAGTGAGCACCCCGATCGCAGACACATGGAAGGTGCTGCTCGACATCGAAGGGATCGCACCCTGCCTCCCGGGCGCGCAACTGCAGGAGGTCGAAGGCGACGAATACCGCGGCATCGTGAAGGTCAAGGTCGGGCCCATCACCGCGCAGTACAAGGGCACCGCGAAGCTCGCCGAAGTCGACGAGGCGAACCGTCGCATCGTCATCGACGCGTCCGGTCGCGACACACGGGGCCAGGGGAACGCGAAGGCTTCGATCGTGGTCACGATGCAGGCCGAAGGAGCGGGCACCAAAGTCGACGTCGTCACCGATCTCTCGGTCACGGGCAAGGTCGCGCAGTTCGGCCGCGGCGTGCTCGGCGACGTGTCGTCGAAGTTGATGGGCCAGTTCGTCGAGAACCTCGAGCGCGACGTGCTCACGACCGCGGGCGGTGGTGACACGTCGCATGCGGGCGGTCCCTACGAACAGGCGCTCGAGTCCGTGGCGCCGCCCTCCGCGACGGGGCGAACGGCTGCCGGTGCGTCCGGCCCGGCAGTGTCCACCGAGGGCCCGCGCCGGATCGAGTCACGTGAGGTGGAGCCGGTCGACCTCTTCGAGGTCGCGCGTGGCTCGGTGACCAAGCGGCTCGTCCCCGTGGGCATCGGCGCGCTCGTGCTCTTCGTCCTGTGGCGCATCCTCCGCGGTCGCGACTGAAGCCTTTAGGAGTGTCGAGCGAAACGACGAGCGAAACTCGGTCACGGGTCACGGCCTACTTCACCGCGAGAAAGCATCGTCGTCCCCCGTTCGCGTATAGCTGGTGCGGCCTGTCGGATTCGCCGACGACCTCGAACACGTCGCGGAAACCGGCATAGCGAATCGTGTCGATCACCGCCCGGTAGCTCGGATGCAACTCGTAAACCTCTCGGCCTTCGGTGCGCGAGTCGACATCCTTGTCGCCGAACACGAAGTACGCCGATACGGGCTCGCGATGGCAGACCGTGTCGATAATTGCGAACTGTCGGCAGAGTT
>DASQHW010000542.1:0-2416 GCA_035631895.1 Acidimicrobiia bacterium
GGCCACGAGGTCCGGATGGTTCGCAACATCACCGACGTCGACGACTCGATACTCCCCAAGGCCCGCGAGCTCGGGATCCCGTACCTCGAGCTCGCGGACGCGGAGATGGCACGCTTCCACAGCGACATGGCCGCGCTGGAGATGCGGCCACCGATCGCGGAGCCCCGGGCCACAGAATCCATCGACCAGATCATCGAGCTCGTCGCCGAGCTGCTCGAGTCGGGACACGCGTACCTCACGCACGGCACCGCGTATTTCGACGTCTCGACGTTCCCCGCCTACGGCCAGCTGTCGCACTATCCCGAGCAGCAGATGGTGCGGTTGGCGCGCGAGCGCGGCGGCAACCCCGACGACCCGCACCGCCGCGCACCGCTCGACTTCGTGCTCTGGCAGCCGTCGCTCGCGGACGAACCTGCCTGGCGCGCGCCGTTCGGGGTGGGCCGGCCCGGATGGCACATCGAATGCTCCGCGATGGCGATGTACGAGAACGGGCCGACGCTCGACCTGCACGGAGGCGGCACCGACCTCATCTTCCCGCACCACGAGTCCGAGATCGCGCAGAGCGAGTCCATCTCCGGCAAGCCCTTCGTCAAGCACTGGTTGCACTCCGCGATGGTGAACTACGAAGGCGAGAAGATGTCGAAGTCGTTGGGCAACCTCGTCTTCGTCAGCGACCTCTTGAAGAAGGCCGACTCGCGCGCGATCCGGCTCGCGTTGCTCCGTCACCACTACCGGCACGGGTTCGACTGGTACGACACCGACCTCGACGAAGGCACCGCGATGCTCCATCGGTTGCTGGCCGCGGCCGAACGTGATCGCGGTCCCGATCCGACCCGGTTCGCGCAACGCGTGCGCGACGCGATCGACAACGACCTCGACACGCCGCACGCCCTCGACGCGCTGGACGACCTTGCCAGCGCCATCCTCTCGGGGGGCGACGACCCCCGTGCACACGCGGTGCTGTGCGAGCTCGGGCGGCTGCTCGGCATCGACCTCGAACGCCCGATCAACGTCGGCGCACCGCGCTGATATCCAGCATCAGCCAGAACGACGCGCGCACACCGAGAATTTTTCGCGTCGTGTCGCGCGCACCGTCCCATATGCCGGGGCACCGCGTTGGCGACGCGACGCGTGGCGGCGCTAGTCAGGACGCATGCCCGCCGCGGACGGACGCACGAACCTTCTCGAGTGGTTCGTCTTCGCGGTCGTGATCATCTGGTGCGTCGTCGCGCTCGTCGTGGTCTGAGCCCGAAAACCTCCCATTTCGCGCATCGATGCGTTGGTAGCCTCGACCAGATATCCATCTGGCCGACTGAGATCCCGATGAGCGAACAAATCAGTGTCACGCTTCCCGACGGTGCGAGCCGGGAGTACCCGCGGGGCACGACGCCGGCCGACGTGGCGGCGAAGATCGGCTCGCGGCTCGCCAAGGCGGCGGTCGCGGCCAAGGCCGACGACGCCTGGATCGACCTGTCGACGCCGCTCGAGCGGGATACGCGGCTCCAGATCGTCGTCGCCGGCTCCGACGACGGCCGCGAGGTGCTCCGCCACTCCAGCGCGCACGTCATGGCCGAAGCGGTCACGCGCCTGTTCCCGGGCGCCAAGTACGCGATCGGCCCCGCGATCAGCGACGGCTTCTACTACGACTTCGAGCTCCCGGGCGGCGCGACGTTCTCGGATGACGACCTCGCGCGCATCGAGGACGAGATGCGCAAGATCGTGAAGGCGGACGAGCGGTTCGTGCGCGACGAGGTGAGCTACGACGACGCGCTGGCGCTGTTCGCAGAGCAGCCGTACAAGCGCGAGATCATCGAGAAGGTGCGCGCCGGTGACGCTTCCGCGGAGGACGCGGGCGAGGCCGGCGGGACCGCCGGGGTCTCCGTCTACCGCAACGTGGAGGGCGACGAGGTGCGCTTCGTCGACCTGTGCCGCGGCCCACACGTCCCGTCCACCGGCCGGATCGGCGTGTTCAAGCTCACGAAGGTCGCGGGCGCGTACTGGCGGGGCAACGAGAAGGGCCCGATGCTCCAGCGCGTCTACGGCACCGCGTGGGAGTCCAAGGCGGCGCTCGACGAGCATTTGCACCGGCTCGCCGAAGCCGAGCGGCGCGACCACCGCAAGCTCGGTGTCGAGCTCGACCTGTTCTCGTTCCCCGAGGAGATCGGGTCGGGCCTGGCGGTGTTCCATCCCAAGGGCGCGCTCGTGCGACGGATCATGGAGGAGTACTCCCGCCAGCGTCACGAGGCGTCCGGGTACTCGTTCGTGAACTCGCCGCACATCACGAAGGCCGGCCTGTTCGAGACGTCCGGCCACCTCGACTGGTACGCCGACGGCATGTTCCCGCCCATGCACCTCGACGAGGGCGCGGGCGACGGCACGACCTACTACCTCAAGCCGATGAACTGCCCGTTCCACG
>DASQHW010000543.1:0-7773 GCA_035631895.1 Acidimicrobiia bacterium
CACGGAGGGCGCGGGCGGTTGGCGTGGTGGCGACGGGCGGATGAAGCGCCACCACGCATGCCCCCCGGCCGACCCGGTGGACGCCACTACCGGATGGGTCATACGCGGATGGTCGGTGACCCGATGGTCGTGAGGAGGCGGGGCGTCTAACGTGCCGCGACGATGCGGGGCACCGGTCTGACACGCGCGATGAGCTGGGGCGTCGGCCCGCGCGTCATGCGGCGCATGCCGCCGGAATGGGGCGAACGGCCGTTCACGCAGCTGAAGCTGGAGCCGTGCACCGAGGTCATCGGTGCCGAGGTGCTCGGCATCGACCTCTCTGGCCCGCTCGACGACACGACCCGGGACGAGATCCGCAGGGCGCTCCTCGAATGGAAGGTGCTCTTCTTCCGCGACCAGCACCTCACGTCCGCGCAGCAGGTGGCGTTCGCGCGCCGGTTCGGCGACCTCGAACACCATCCGTTCCTCCGGACGGGCGATTCTGCCGAGGTCGTCCGCTTCGAGAAGGGCGAGGATCTCGACAAGCCCGGCAGCGTCGGGACCGAGAACGGCTGGCACAGTGACGTCACCTGGCGCACCGAGCCTGCGATGGGATCGATCCTGCGGGCGGTCGAAGTCCCCGAACGGGGCGGCGACACATTGTGGGCGGACATGGGCTGCGCGTACGACAACCTCCCCGAAGATCTCCGCGCACGCATCGATGACATGCGTGCGGTGCACTCGTTCGTGCACGTGTTCGGCTACGCCATGTCGCCGGAGCGCAAAGCCGAGATGCTCCGGCAGTATCCCCCGGTCGAGCATCCGGTGGTTCGGACACACCCCGAGACCGGGCGCAAGACGCTGTTCGTGAACGCGTTCTTCACCGAGCGCATCGTCGGTCTCGACGACGACGAGAGCGAGGTGCTCGTCGACCGCCTGTGCCAGCAGGCGATGCACCCCGAGTGGCAGGTCCGGCTGCGCTGGGAGCCCGGAACCGTCGCGTTCTGGGACAACCGCTCCACACAGCACTACGCCTCGTCCGACTACTACCCGCGCCGGCGCGTGATGGAGCGGGTGGCGATCAAGGGTGACCGGCCGTTCTGAAGCCGTCCCACATCGGGCTCTGCGTGTCCGATCTCGGACGATCGCTCCGCTTCTATTGCGACGGTCTGGGATTCGAGCAGGCCGAGGGCTACGAGCTCGACGACACGATGCTGCCGGGGCTCGAACGGGCGCTCGAAGTCGTCGGACCGGTACGGCTGCGGTCGCAGATGATCACGCACGGCGGCCTGAAGATCGAGCTGCTGCACTTCGTCTCGCCCGGGGCCACCGGCGCACCCGCCGTCCGGCGGAACGAACTGGGCTTCACGCACGTCTCTTTCGTCGTCGACGATCTCGAGGGGGTCGCGGCCCGTCTCGTCGCGCTGGGCGGTACGACGCTCGACGGCACGCGCGCGGTGCTCGGCTACGACGTTATGTTCGTCGCCGATCCCGACGGCACGCGCGTCGAACTGATGGCGCGCGCGTTGTAGAGGACGCGCGCCGCGAACGTGATTTTCTCCTTGCGCGCGTACGCTGCATGGAGTGGAATCGTCTTGTTCAAGGGCACGCGGCGAAAGCAACGGTCCGCGGGTCACGGTGGCGGGTTCGGCAGGGTCGAAGGTTGACAAGCATTCGCGCGGGGAAGTGTCGAGCCGAATCGCGGAACACGCACGAGAGAGGATGTCCGGTGCTCATCGAAGCCGTCGCAGGTGCGGTGGTGCTCATGGTGGTGATCTCGGTCGTGTGCGTCCGCCGGACGCGCCAGAAGGCGGACTCCATCCGCCGGTACTCCAAGGCCGTCTCCGCGCTGCGGTCGATCGCGGCGGAGCCGCGTCCGGAACCGCACGTCGACGCGTCCGCGATCGCATTGCCGAACGTACGCGTCCTCGATGAGGTTGCTCCCTTGCGGGTGGCGCGTGAGCGCCGTGAACGTGTCTTCGGCAGACGTGCCGCCCGTCCCGACCCCGAGCTCGTCGCGCGGCGCCCGGTGATCGCGACGCTTCCATCGAGCTCGGCGCCGAGGTCCGACGACCCTGGCACGCGGGTCGGCTAAGGCGCCGGGTCGAGGCAGGAGATCACGAGAGCGCCGGAATCCAGTCGCCGTGCGCGTCGAGCAGGGCGTCGACGAGTGCGCGGATCTGGTCCAGATCGAGCTCGGCCGCGGTGTGCGGGTCCATCATCGCGGCGTGGTACACGTGCTCACGTGAACCGGTGAGCGCGGCTTCGACGGTGAGCTCCTGCACGTTGACGTTGGTGCGGATGAGCGCGGCGAGCTGCGGCGGGAGCGCGCCGATGCGCGTTGGCTGCACGCCATTGCCGTCGACCAGGCAGGGCACCTCGACCGTGCAACCCGCCGGAAGGTCCTCGATCAAGCCGTCGTTCGGGACATTCGCGTAGATCACACGGGGTTTGCCGGTCTCGATGCTGCGGATGATCGTCGCCGCGTACTCGAAGCTGGGTCGGATCTCGATCGGGCCGCCATCCTCGAGCCGTTCACGCTCGGCCTCCCATCCCTCGATCTGCTCGACGCAGCGGCGCGGATACTCGTCGAGCGGGATGCGGAACTGCTCCAAGAGATCGGGCCGGTCGCGCTTGATGAACCACGGCACATACTCGGCGAAGTGCTCACTCGACTCGGTCACGAAGTAACCGAGATGCTTCAGCATCTCGTAACGCACCCGGTTGCCCTCCGGCACTCTGCCCGATGCTGCGAACTCGCGCAGGCGCGGGTAGAGGTCCTCGCCGTCGCGCTCGAACCGTAGGTAGAAGGCCATGTGGTTGATGCCCGCCGCGAGATAGTCGATCTCCGGGTAGGGCACGCCGAGATCGCGCGAAAGCTGGAAGGCCGTGCCCTGCACGCTGTGGCACAGCCCGACCGTTCGGATCCTGCTCGCGCGGTTCATCGCGCGGCAGTTGATCGCCATTGGATTCGTGTAGTTGAGGAACCACACGTCCGGGCAGGTCTCCTCCATCTCCGCAGCCATCTCCAAGAGCACCGGGATGGTCCGCAGTCCCCGCATGATGCCGCCGACGCCGAGTGTGTCGGCGATGGTCTGTCGCAGTCCGAAGCGCTTGGGTACCTCGAAGTCGGTGACGGTGCACGGTTCGAACCCGCCGACCTGGATCATGTTCACCGCGTAGTCGGCGCCCTCGAGGGCGGCGCGCCGGTCGGTGGTGGCGCTGATCTTGGCGGGCGCGTCGAGGGCGTCAGCGACCCGCCGCGCAACCACCTCCGACGTCGCGAGGCGCGCATCGTCGATGTCGAACAGGGCGATCTCCGAAGTCGCGAGCTCGTCGTGACCGAGGATGTCGCCGAGGAGGTTGCGGGCGAACACCGTGCTTCCGGCGCCGATGAATGTGATCTTGGGCACGGTCGAGAGGTTAGAACCCTTTCGCGGCTTGCATGACGCTCGTGGCAGCGGGGTAGAGCTGGGCCGGCCCGGAGTCGCCGAGTTTTCCGCGCCACTCGAGATCCCGCGAAGAGAGGCCGGCACATGCGCTCACTCGGGTACGGACGCTGGTTCGTCGGGCTTGCGGCTGCAGGCCTCGCCGTCGGGCTTTCCGGCGTGGGGGCCGCGTCGGCGGGCTCCTCGAGCGGGACGGCCGTGAGCGCCGCCCCCACGTTCGCCACCGGGCAACTTCAGTCACAGACCGTCGGTCGCAGCGGTTGTGGCACGAACACCGCAGGCGAGCCCGCCATCCACGTGTCGAGAGCGAATGACCTCTTTGCCGGTTCCGAGGAGGGCGTCGGGAGCGGCAGCGAGCTGTGGCGTCAGCGTGCCACCTCCGGAGGTCCCGGCGCTTCAGCCTGTGCGCTCGAGTATCGCGGCCAGCCGAACGCGGTGACGAAGGGTGCCGGTGCGTCCGGTGGCGACATCGATGTGGCAATCGCGAGCGCGAGGAACAGCGCCGGCCATTACAACGTCTACGTCTCCAGCTTGAATCTTGCGTCGGTGAACGTCGCGACGTCGCTCGACAACGGCACCACGTTCACGCAGACCCCGGTGCAGGCGGGGTTGCCGTTGGACGACCGCGAGTGGATCGCGGCGTACGGCGCGACCACGTCGTTGCTGACCTATCACGACATCGCGTCGAGTGAGATCGACGTGCTGCGGTCCGACAACAGCGGCGCCTTGTACCACCAGATTGCACAAGCCATCGCGCCGACCAGTGTCGCCGCGACCAGTAACGAGCTCGGCAATCTCGTCATCGATCATCGCAACACCGCGGGCACCAAGGTCAATGCGCTCGACACGAGCGGCGCCGGCGGCTTCTATGCCTACCAGTCCTACGTCGCCCCGAAGACAACGACGGAGACGAACTACGACGAGATGTTCGTGGCAGTCTCGAACGACGGCGGCTACACGTGGACCGACCGGCCGATCCCGTGCAGCTACGAACCGGGCAAAGACCTCGCTCACAACTTCCCCAACGTGTCGGTGGCGCCGAACGGCACGCTGTGGGCGGCGTGGTCCGACGACACGCACGTCTTCACCGCGTCGTCCGGGAATCACGGCGCGACGTGGACCTGCTCCGGAGCGATCGGTACCGGTCTCACGCGTGCCATCTTCCCCTGGCTGGCCGCGACGTCCAGCGGTGTCGACCTCGTGTACTACGGCACGACCAACCCGACCGGGCCCAACATGACGTGGTCCGTGTACTTCCAACAGGACCCGACCAGCGCACCTCACGGCTGGCTCGCGCCGAACCGGGTTGTCGCCGTGCACAAAGGTGACGTGTGCGAGGGCGGTATCAACTGCACCAGCGGGCGTCAGCTGTTCGACGACTTCGGTGTCGACACGGACAGTACGGGCTATGGGCACATCGTGTACTCACATGACGCCCCGAATCTGGGCGGCGCCGCCACATACACGGGCTACGCAGTGCAGACGGGTGGGCAGACCGTGGGAGCCCCGAACAACTGACGATTCTTGCGACATGGGGCGACAAAAAGCGTCACCAACTGTCGCAAGAACTAACCTTCCGCGGCAGACGGGAGGAGACGATCCGCGATGTCGTGGTTGATCCAGGTGAACAGCCCCATGCCGTTCATCGGCGCCGCGTTGGCCGCCGTCGCGGTTTCTTTCGTCGTGACCATGCGTCAGCCCCGTCGCTGACCGGGCCTCTCGCTCGTTGCATTTACTGCCAGATGAGAGAGATGTCCGCACGCGCTCGGTGAAGCGACGCGAGGCCGTTCGACAGGCACGTCCTGTGGATCGCGTCCTCGCACCTGCGGGGCGAGGTCTCGTCCCAGCGCGCAACCAGGGAGAACACTTCCGGATCTTTCAGGTCGACGGCCTTGCCGCAGCACACGCACCTCATCGATGTCTCCTCTCGTCCGTGAACGGTGGTCCGTGAACGGTCGCCCGTGTCAGTGGATCGCGATCGCGTCGGGGCCGCTGCCGACGGCGATGGCCGTCCCGGGCGTCCCGGTTGCGAGCACGATCGGGGTGACGTTGGCGGATCCGTAGTTCGTGACGTACGCGGTCTTGCCGTCGGGAGTTATCGCGATCGCCCAGGGTTGTGTCCCGACGTTGATAGGTGTTCCCGCCGTCCTGGTCGCGAGGTTGACGGGCCTCACGTCGTTGGAGTCGTGGTTGGCGACGTACACGGTCGCGCCGTCGGGTGTGATCGCCATCGCCCACGGCTTCTGTCCGACACTGATCGGGGTCCCGATGGCGTTGGTCGCCAGCGTGATCGGGGTGATCGTGCCCGCGTTGTAGTTGGCGACGTACGCGGTCTTGCCGTCCGGAGTGATGGCGAGGGTCGTCGGCCCGCTCTGGGTCAACGCCGAGCCGGCGACGAGGTTGGTCGTCGTGTTGATCCTCGTGACGGTGTTCCCGAGATAGTTCCCCACATAGGCGGTATAGGGGACCACGGCCGTCGTCTGGTTGCCGTTGGCGCTGGTCCAGTTCGCCCCGTTGCTCGTGTAGTAGCTCGTCACCACGTAGTAGTAGGTGCCGCCGCCGGATGGTGTGTCGGTGTAACCGGTCGTGGCGAGCCCGGAGATCTGGACGACCTGGGCGTAGGGCCCACCGGAGACGGTGGCTCGGAACACACGCGTTCCAGTGGCACGACTGGATGTCGTCGCGGTCCACGTCAGTGCGACCGTGGCGCTCGGCCCGCTCCCGGTGACGCTCGATGCCAGGCTCGTCGGGGCCGCGAGTGCTGTGGTGGAGACCACGCCTGCAGCGGTCCTCGTCGTGGTGAACGTCGCCCACGCGACAGGCGTTGCCGCGGCGATCATCAAGGTCATGGCGACGACCGAGGCGAGCAGCGTCCGGCGAGGGTTCTCGAGCATTCAACTGGTCGCGGCAGGTGGACGGCGGGCACGACGAACGTGGCGCCGGAAGGGATCGGGTGCCCAGATCGTCCGTAGCCCGAGCAGGACGAGCAGCATCGGCGCGACGAGCACCGTGCCAACGTGCACCCAACGCATTCGTAGCAAGCGCACTGCAGTGCCGAGCAGGGGAACAACGAGCCGGACGCGCCAGACCGGCCCTCGCTCGAGTTGTGTGACCCACGGGTCAGCCGCCGCGTTGGCGTCGCCCTTGGTGCGGACGCGGGGATGGGGGCCGCCCGAGACGACCTCGATCACGCGATGCGTGACGACCCAGTTCCCTACCGGCGCCTGGAACGTGATGATCTGACCTGCGCGCACCCGGTCGAGCGGCTCGGGCGTCGAGATCGCCAGCGAGCCGACCGGCAGCTTCGGCCGCATGCTTCCGGTGAGGACGGTCTGCATCCGGTATCGGCCGGTGCGCGGCCCGATTGCGAGAGCGGCCAGCGCGAGTATCGAGCACGCGAGCCCCACGCCCAAGAGCGCGCGCACGACGCCTCGGGCGACACGGGGCAGGACGGTTGCCATCGCGGGCGCGCCGCACTAGCGATTGCCCGCCGGCAGCTGCGTACCGGTGAAGCTGTATGTGATCGTCGAGCTCATTCCCTAAAACGTGTTGCCCGACGTCGACGGCAGCGTCAACGTCAGTCGCAGGTGATCGGTCGCGCCGTTGGTCAGCGCAGCGAGCCCGGGCATTGCAAGGCTCGACCCGATGACCGCCCGTGAGGCGATGATCGTCGTCGACGTGCCACCGCAGGTGTATGTGAACGCCGGGCTGGTCCCTGCTTCGGTCCACGGCACCGAGCACTTGTCGATGACCATCTGCAGACCGGCGACTGCATCGCTGTCCAACAACGAGCTCGGGCTCGCCGTGGTTGTCATCGCGATCGTCGCGAGATCACTGCCACCCGAGTTGGCGAGATCGAACGAGCGCTGGATCGTGTCACCGGCGACGACTCCCGTCGCACTGACCGTCAAGCGGTTGGTCGACGCGCCGGTCGCGCCCAACGCGATCGTGACTTGGGCCGACGAGACCGACTGCGAAGCAGACGTCGTGGACGTGAACGTCGCGTACGTGCCCATGCCGGCGGCGGCCGCGGTGACGCCGAGAACCACGAGCGTCCAGAGCAGCTTGTGTGACCGAAAGAGGCGCCGCGTACGCCCGGTTCGACCATGCTCGACGATGACTCCAGGTGCCTCCATGACTCCTGCCTCCCTGTGGAAGAGCAGTGCCGGGGCAACCACCCGGTCGTGCTCGATTGTCCGGCCGGCCCGCGTCGGATGTCTCGACTTCGCCCGCCGACTCGCCAGCACGATTCGGCTTGGTCATCTCAGATATCGACGTCCTCGCGGCCTGCCCCATGACGCAGATGCATCAATTCCGCATTGACACGAATTGGTTGCAACTTTTG